>CAJXDX010000001.1 GCA_913052275.1 uncultured Pseudomonadota bacterium
GTGCAAAGGTATTTGTTTCATGTTGAAATCCGGCAATAAGTATTTTCATGCTGAACTGCGCAGAAGAGTTTACTCTCCTGGTAATAAGGAATGCTGGAATTTATGGATTAAATCAAACCGGCTTTTTTTGAAGAAAGCTAAGGTTTTCAGAAATTAATGAAGGGAAACTTTTGTTAATCAGAACCCACGGATTTGAAACAGCGACTGTTCAACAGCATTGCGGATACGTTCACTGTCATGCTGGCTGTAGCTTTCCAGCATTTCGATCCCCTGCTTTGCTTTGAGCAATCCAAGAATCCGGATCAGTCTCTCAGTAACCAGCAAATCTCCAGACTTTTTCTGCTTTTGAAGTGCAGTTATAGTTGCCTCTACGGCGTTGCTTCCAAGGTTTCTCATTGCTTCAACAACCTGTTCTGCAACTTCCTCATCAGCAAGATAAGGCATCATCAGTGTGGCAACACGGGGATTTTTGATTTGGCGCAGTATTTCAAATGTGTCGCGATTCTCAAAGAAAGAACGGCCCTTGAGCAGTTTACTGATGGAATCAGCAATTTCCGGTCCGACAGCAATCAGTAATTCCTTGTAAGCGGCACGAATTCCACTTTGATTTGATGAATCATATCGGGACACAATCACATCTATTGCGGGCTTTCCATACTCTCTGAAAGCATCTGCCAGAGCCCTTAACATATCCGAATTGGATTCAGTCGCCATGTCAGCAAGATCCTCAATGGCAGGTTCATATTTGACCTTCCCCAGATTCCGCACTACTTCTCGGAGAACACGCGCATCAGTTTCAACAATACGCTCATGCAGTGCAGGACCTGCTTGTGGACCGCCAATTGATCCAATCAGCTTTACTGCTCGAAGTCGCACTTTTGGACTGTCATCCTCCAGCAAAGAAATAGCCATTTCGAGTGCTTCCTGTTTTTCACCCTGGCGGTAAAGCGATTCAGCTTTTTCGATGCTGGAGCATCCCACGGCAAACAACATGATTAACATTATCCAGGCGACATTTTTTCTGATTGCACGCATAAGATTTCCTTATTTTGTAAGTTATTATTAACTGAATTGTGGCAATTTATGATAAACGAACATCATTATTCTTCATCAGGAATTCTTGCAAAAACAAGGTCCGTTAAATCAGGAGCAACAATCGGTTCCCTCGCGTTGATTCCTTCAGAATCGAGTATTTCCATAATTTTATCTCCAAGATCCTCCACTTTTCCTGCGTGGCGCACAACGATCGTCACAATTGTCGGTACAGAATTGTCGAAGCTTATGTAGCGGAATTCATCATCTTGAATTTGCTTCAGTTTTGTGCGGAGCTTTCGTACCTCCTTGCTTTTAAAATCCTTCAGTACCAGTTCAAAGGCAATCAGGCGTCTACCGCTGATTGAAATTGTGGACATTTCCTTGATCACCTGGGGGATGAATTCTTTCTGCATTTCTTCATAAGTGTCATTAACGAGACCGGCGATCATTGCTGAAGTAATCACATTCGGTCCGCCACGTCTCGCAACATTGATTACGGTATTTGCAAAAGCCCCTCCCCGTCCAGTGGAAACATTCTTGGCGGTCACGTTCAGTGAGAGTGCAAGGTCACCCTTGATATTTCCGCTTACGGACATGATATTTACTTCCACTACAACTTTAGCCATCTGCTTTAGCAGACTTAAACCGGTGGTGTAAAACTGTTCCGCGTCCTGGATTTGAGTGGCAAGCAAGGCTCTGTCAGCAGGACTTCCGGAAACAATTGCCATGAACTGTTCCTTGGAAATTTTAGCAAACTTCTTTTTTACTTTTTCATCTGTTTGCATAGATGTCACAGCGTTCCTAAAATCCATTGCGCGTAATCCACGCTGATTCAAATCAGTTTGAATTTGATTCATCATTACATCCTCCAAATCCCTGAAGGTGAAACCGGAACCACTGAGATCAATATCCTTTCTGCTGGTAATAACCGGCACCAATGTGCTGGCGCTGTTGTTTATAAGCTTGAGGTCTTTCTGCAGAGCAACAAGCACCCTCTGGCGGTTAACCTTGTGAGCTGTATCCAGACCGTAATATTTGCCGCCAAAGATCTTTTTCTCGTCATTGACTTCGCTGCTGTCAATATATTTTTGAACATTTTTTGAAAGATATTTTTCTATTTCTTCAAAATTGTTGTTGTAATCCTCATCAGGCAACAATTCGCGTACCATTGCGTCAACAGCCTGTGTACTGGCGATTTCCATGGCCTTTGCTTTTGCTGCACGTATGTCGTTGCGCTTGATAAAGGCTTTGGATTTTATGCGGATCACACGGACGTCCGGAGAGTCCTCCTTCAGAGTGACGCGCCCGCTCAAATCAGCCAGCGTGAGAAATTCCTCTGGTTTTGGCTCCTGCTTTTTTGCGGCACATCCGCTGAGAAGTATTGTCAAGATCAGTAGAGATGAAATTATAAAATTCTTATTTAGCATTTTGGCTCCTGTCATTTTATGAGGAGGATTAATTATTACCTGGTAATCGTTACTGATGAAATTAGAGATAATAAATTGAGCATATGTTTACTATTCACGTGAATCATTGTCAGGCATTAAAATTAAAACAATTAATGATTAAATTAAATACAATTATTTAATTTTTGATCCCATGTTGAGAACAATTTGTTAATGCCTTGAAATTGCTTCCTCAGTACAATCAGTTGATATGGATAAAACTAATTGGTTCGGGATTGCGCATTTTGCTAAAAACTGTGAATCTTGAATGTAACATTTTACGTGATTAATGAAAAGGGGATATTTGTTTATGACAAGAATTGCCATTATTTATTTTGCAGTATCTTTCTTAATTCCTGTTTTAACAGCCGTCGCGTATTATCCTCTCAGCTGGGACGATTTAATGTACCAGATGGAATCGCGCATGAGCTGGAAGCGTTTGAAAATGGAGACCGTTGTTCAGGTATTTGATCCATTTGCTAAAACTGAGGAAAACGATATTCCAGAACATCCTGTTGAAATACCGGCGAGAGGATACAAACAGATGATTCATTGGAAAGATGGAGAAGTACTTGTGGTAGAAACCTACAGTATGAATGGACAGTTATTACATTTTTACTATGAATACAATGAAGATTTACTGTCAGTTTCTTTGAATGATAACCGAACTTTTGAAGCAGAAGACATTATGCCGGTGCAGCTGCGTTTTCGTTCCAAATTTGGTGAAATCCGAAGCAAAGCGCTGCAGGAAGTTGGAATTGTAAATAAAGAAATAGCCTATCACATTCGGGAAGACAATCATGTTTTTTTAAGGATAGGAGATTTGGAGTCAGGACACTATGCGCTTTTGAATCCAAAAACCTATGATTTATCAGCTGTTCACAACAGAATCTGGAAGCCAGACGGAAGCTGGCTTGATTTAAAAATTATCTTCAAAAATTATGAAAAGTATCGCTGGCAGACTTATCCAAAGGTGACAGAATATTTTTTGGATGAACAGTTGTTTAAGCGAGTTTCTGTGAGCAGTGTACGCACAATTTCCCGTGTGCCGATAAAAAGACTTAAAGACATGGCGACAAAATTACGTCACAAACAAATTGCAACTCTCAAATATGACTATGCTCTTTAATCATATTTTACGTTATCTGGCAGCTTTTTGCGGACTTGTTTTTGTAGTTTTGCTTAATGTGCATGCCGAAACTATTGTGGTTGACCGAATTTATTTGATTGTCAACAGCCAGATGCTAACTCGCAGTGAGGCGCAGGATGTTAAGTCAGCAATTATGTCTCAAAAATCATCAGGGGAAAAAACACAGGTTGAGCTGGATAATCAATTGCTGATGAACCTGATGCAGGAAATGCTGTTGCTTGACCGTGCGAATGCCTTGAAAATCGTACCGATGGAGAATGAAATTGATTCACGTTTGAACAGTCTTGCAGATGAGCAGCCACAATTACTGGATATATATTCTGAGGAAGATTTAAAAGAACAACTGGTGAGGGATTTCAAAAAACATCGTGTGATTAGCAGGGAGGTGGACTCAAAAATTCACGTTAATTCGCTGGATATTGAAAATTTTTGCTATCGGCAAATGCGTAATCAAAGAAAAATAGGGCTTGCACAAATACTTTTACAGGGTTCCGAAGAAGAAATAAGCAAGCAGGTTGATACAATTCTGCAGGAGTTCGAAAACGGTGTTCCCTTTGAAGAACTGGCAAAGAGCTACTCGGCAGATTCAAGTGCAAAACAAACAGGAGGCAAGCTTGGAGTTTTTAAGCCTGGAGATTTGCTGGAGGCAATAGGGGAGGTTACTAAAAATTTGGAGCCCGGACAAATCAGCGAGATTGTTGAAACAAATATGGGGAAACATCTACTTTATATTTACAAGCAAGACTTTCCACCGGGACTGGATTGTCAGAATCTCTCAGAAGAACAAAGAGCAGACTATTCCAATGTTTTACATAAACAAAAACGTGAAGGGTTATTAGATACCTATATGAATGAACTTTATGCCTGCGCAAATATTGAAATTAAAGATCCGGGTGCTTCAGGACTACCTGACGCTTTGTCATTGCCTGAAGTCAAGGCAGAAAATGTAAATTGCCAGGCTCGCAGGTTTATGGTGATTCCACAGAAAAAAAAGAAAAATAAAAAGAGAGCTGGAAGGAACGCAAAAAGCTGAAATGATTTAAGAATATCGTTTCATGGTTCTGAAATATCGAATCAGTCTTCTAAGTGAAATTAGAAAAAATTATATCCACCTGTCAGCTTCAACTGTACAGATTCAGAAGTTACCCATCAGCTTTCAGCGAATTGTAAAGTTCAAAAGCTTTTTCTGCAGTTTCATTTTCATGAACAACAGACCTAACAGCCTTGATCATGGCAACCGGAGCTTCTGATTGAAAGATGTTTCGACCCATGTCCACACCGGCGGCACCCTGCTGTATTGCGTTATAAGCCATTTTCAAAGCATCCGATTCAGGAATTTTTTTGCCTCCAGCAATAACTATAGGCACAGGACAACTGGCCGTGACAGTTTCAAAATCCTTTTCTACATAATAAGTTTTTATGTAATGAGCACCTAATTCCGCGCATATGCGTGTTGCCAGCCGGAAGTATCTGGCATCACGCACCATATCCTTACCTACTGCGGTAACAGCCAAAGTTGGAATTCCGTACCGAGTTCCCTGATCAACAAGCCTGGTCATATTGATGATGGACTGTTTTTCGTGTTCACCACCTATAAAAACCTGAACAGCCATGGCTGAGACATTCATCCGGATTGAATCCTCGATATCCACCGCAATTTCCTCGTTGGATAATTCCTTTAGCATACTGGTTCCGCCGGATGCACGCATCACAATGGATTGTGTAAATGAAGGCGGCACAATACTGCGTAATATTCCGCGTGTCAGCATCAGAGTGTCCGCGTAGGGTGCGAGCGGCATTATTTTGACGTCGATACGTTCCAGACCTGTGGTTGCTCCCTGAAAATAACCGTGATCAAAGGCCAGCATTACTGTGCGTCCCGTTTTTGGGTTAAATATTCGCGCCAACCGGTTTTGCATTCCCCAATCAATCGCGTTCAACCCTTTGAGGTAAAAAGCATCTGATTTCTGTGGAATGTCAAGGTAGTATTCTTTCGTATCTTTTAATTCATCTAAATCAGCCATTTGTGTATTGTATATTTTAAAGTAAGAGTTTTAAATGACACGTTCATTGCCCCCGTCAATTGGAATTTGCGCGCCTGTGGTTTTCGCGAAGACTGAACCTGCCATTGCACAGACCATCCGCGCCACTTCAATTGTTTTAACATCAGTTTTCAGAATATTCCTGCTTTTGTATTCTTCTACGGTTAATCCGTAACGCCTTGCGGACCTTCCCAGCGCTTTTGAAGTCCATAGACCTGTATCATAAACACAGTCAGGATGAATAATATTTACTCTTATACCATATTCACCCAATTCAAGAGCCGCAATCCTTGCCAATTGAGTCTGCCCTGCTTTAGGCACTGAGTAGGCAGACGCTCCAGGTCCAGGAGCAGGAACATTTCTTGAGGCGATAAAAACAACTGACGGATCAATACCTTCCTTCAAAAACGGCACACAGGACTGCAATAACTGCTGAGGTGCGGTTAAATTTGTCTTCAGGCTTTTGTTCCAGGTTTCATCTTCCATTTCTTCGATGGTCTGTCCTGCAGGAAAAGTTCCGGCATTCAAAACAAGAATGTCTATGCCGCCAAAATATTGTACAGTTTTTGCCACTGCCTTTGCAACAGCATGTTTTTCCGTAACATCACACTGAATACCCAATATGTGTGTGCTGCCGGATTTAGTATGTTCCGAAAGGATGTTATTTATTTCAGGATTTATATCCAGCCCGGCTACCGCCGCACCCTGTTGGTTAAAATGTTCAGCACAAGCAAGTCCGATTCCGCTGGCAGCCCCTGTAACGACAGCAATTTTTCCCTCAAATTCCGGAGGCTGGGATTCTGTTTTTAATTTTGCCTGTTGTAATTCCCAATACTCTGCCTCAAAGAGATGATCTTCAGAGATAGGTTTCCAGCCGCGGCAATTTAAGGAATTCATATTTTCCGCCTGTTGAATTGCTTTCGCAGTATGCATAGCGATGTCTGAGATTATTTCAGTTTCATCCGGGTTCCCTCCGAAAGATACAATACCCTGTTCAGGCCAGACGCCCCAGCGTGGTGCGCTGTCCAGGCGGGTTTGTTTTCCGTCTGTGTGTCGATCAAAATAAGCTTCATATTTGGAAGCAAAGTCTTCAATGCTTTTCTCCACATTTTTCTGGTTAAGATACATCGGAGCAGGTTTGGTACGGATAAGATGATCCGAGGTAATAGGACCGCGAGTGGAAATCTTTTTTACGTTCGGCAAACCGGAAAAAACTCGTGCTTCCGGACTGTTATTTAACCTCGCAAGTGAAGCGGCCCCTCGGATGTTGGAGACCTTTTTTCTGATACGTGCAAGTTTTCTTAAGGTTTCCTGATGTAATGCTGGTGCTTTTTTCTTAATATTATTTTTTGGCAAGGAAGAATGTTTTTTCAGAAACTTTTCTGCCAGCGTAACTGCATTGATCATTCTTTCATAACTCTCATGTGCTTCTGCACCAAATGAAATTATGCCATGATTCAGCAGAATCATTCCTTCGTATTGTTGCCAGTCCACCTTCTGCGTAATTTCAAAAACCTTGCGAGCCAGTTTGAAACCTGGCATTACATACGGAATGATAAGCAAACGGTCACCGTAAACATCTTGAATTAATTTCTCTCCTTTTGGTGTATTTGTTAAAGTGACAACAGCATCAGCATGGGTATGGTCGATCCAGCTAAAGGGAATGATAGCGTGAAGAAGAGCTTCTACTGAGGGACTGGGGGCATCCGGATTGGTCATGGCAAGCTGCTGTTCACGTACCATCATTGTGTCGCTGATATGCACAAGCTCCGCCAGTTTCTTCATATTTGTCAGACGAAGCGGAGTGAATCCTTCTGCATCAATTGTGGCTAAATTCCTGCCGCTCCCTTTAACGTACAGGATATCTTCTTCTTCTCCAAATATGTTTGTTTCACGGAGCTTTACTGAAGTATTGCCTCCACCGTGCAGCACCAGGTCTGAATCAAGTCCAAGCAGTTGTGAAGAATAAACACGCAGCTGTAGGGAGTTTTCTTCAAGCCTGGAAGCTGTTTTTTGATCCCACAGGTTTTTCATCAAAATAGGTTACATGAACTAAAGATATTTATTCTGCAGATTTTCTTTATATGGAGGCCCTATAATTCCTTTGTCCGTAATCAGGCCAGTTACTAAATCATTCGGAGTTACGTCAAAAGCAGGATTTTGGGCTTTCATATTTTCAGGAGCTGTTCTCTGCAGTCCGAAATTTGTTACTTCTTCTGTCTTCCTTTGCTCGATCAAAATATCCTTGCCTTGCTTTGTTTTAAAGTCAATCGTGGAGTATGGACAAGCCACGTAAAAGGGAATTTCAAAATGTCTGGCCATGATGGCTAATCCATGAGTACCGATCTTATTGGCTACATCCCCGTTAGCAGCCACGCGGTCGGTTCCTGTAATAACCAAATCAATCAGTCCCTGTGACATAATATGAGCCGCCATATTGTCTGTTAGAAGGGTAACGTCCAGTCCGGACTGTTGAAGTTCCCAGCTTGTCAAACGAGCTCCCTGAAGCAGCGGGCGTGTTTCACTGGAGTACACTCGAAAGCTAATCTTTTCACGGTGTGCCAAATACATTGGAGCAGTGGCGGTACCAATCCCTGTAGTTGCCAGAGCACCTGCATTACAGTGTGTCATTACACCCATGTCTTTTTTAATCAGTGAAACACCGTATTTACCAATGTCCAGGCAAAGCTGTTCATCCTCATTATGAATGCGAATTGCTTCCTCCTCCAGGTACTTGAATAATTCTTTTGAATCGTCTCCAGAAAATGATTTTGCGTATTCCAGCATTCGGTCCAGTGCCCATTTTAAATTGACAGCCGTTGGCCGGGCACTGTCCAGATATGCTGCTTTAGCTTTAATTAACTCATTAAATCTATTTTTATGCAGCTCTGTTTTATCCCGAATTGCCAAAAGTAAACCGTATGCTCCTGCTACTCCGATTGCAGGAGCCCCTCTTACTTTGAGCTGCTTAATAGAATCCCAGACCTGTTCCACAGTTTCCTGCTTTTCTTCCACCACTTTGTGAGGCAGCAGTGTTTGATCAAGGAAGTATAATTCTCCTGAGTTCCAGCGAATGGTCTGAGGTAGAGATAACATAGTAGTTTGAAAAATTATTAAATGAAAATGTTGAAGTGTTTTATCAGCAGAATATCACAGCACAACCAATTGCATTGCTCAAATCAAAAACATTAAAAGCACAGCCTGGTATTTAATTTCGAAGCTTACTCAAACTATGTTAACTATTTGTTTAGCTTGTTGTTTTTTCACCAAAATATTACATTTACAATTCAATCTTAAACAGTATTTTGATTGAGAATTCAAACAAATTAAAGCTGTTCTAATTGCCTAAGCAGTCTTTTCCTTTGCATTTTTGATGGACAACACGCGTATAAAAACAAAAATAATATGTACAATCGGGCCTGAGACTGCATCATTTGAAATGATACAGCGTATGGCTGGTGCAGGAATGAATATCGTTCGATTGAACATGTCACATGGTGATCAGGACTGGCATTTTCGGGTAATCAAGCACATCAAAACACTAAACCGCAAAGTTAAATTCCCTATCGCGATTCTGCTTGACACACAGGGACCGGAAATACGTACAGGCCATCTGTCGTCCAATTTGGATCTGAAAAAAGGCTCTGTGATTTCGATAACGATTCGCGGAGCGAGTGAAGTTGAGGAAACTTCAATACATATAGACTACGACGACCTGATCAGTTCTGTGCATGCCGGAGACAAAATTACTGTTGACAACGGTTTGATAAATCTTGAAGTATTAGAAAAACAGGAACGAATCATGCGATGTCGAGTTCTGGATGGCGGAGTACTCAAGAGTAAAAGTCATGTAAATCTACCGGGCGTACGTGTTAATCTGCCGGCTATTACCCAGAAAGACCGTCGTGACATATTATTTGGAATCAAACATGATGTGGATTTCATCGCACTTTCTTTTGTCAGGGAACCTGCTGATGTTTTACAGTTAAAAGAGTTACTTGGAGACAAAGTTGGAAAAATCAAGATCATAGCGAAAATTGAAGATCAGGAAGGAGTTACCAATATTGAAAAAATCATTTCAGAAGTAGATGGTATTATGGTTGCCCGTGGAGATTTAGGAATCGAAATACCAATTCATTCTGTACCAACTGTTCAGCGTAAAATTGTCAGGTCATGTTCGGAACAGGGAAAAAGAGTAATTATTGCCACGCATTTACTGGAATCAATGATTAAAAACCCTCTTCCTACGCGTGCTGAAGTGACTGATGTGGCAAATGCTATTTATGAAGAAGTAGATGCTGTGATGTTGTCTGGTGAAACTACTGTAGGAAAGTATCCATTGCGTTGTATCGACCAACTGGTCAATATTGCTCAAAACGTTGAAAATCAGCCAGGATTGCGTTTTGTTGACAATCTAAACACAGACAATGATAAACAAAAGTTTTCACTTGCTGCAGTGGATCTGGCGCAATCACTTGGTGCAAGCTGCATAGTTGTTATCACCAGGCGTGGGATAATGGCTGAAATGGTTTGTAATTGCCGTCCGGTTTACAGTGATATTTATGCTTTCACGAATGTAAGCCAGGCCAGAAGAACTATGATGCTGGGCCGTGGAATTAGATCTTTCCGGATTGCCTTCAGTCAGGACCCGGAGAAAACTCTTCAAAACGCATTCAAAGTGCTTAAGGAAAGGGAAGGATTTCAAGCTGGTGAAAAGGTTGTGGTAATTTCAGATGTACTTGCAGGTTCAGGAAAAATTGACGCGATTCAAATACGTCACCTGCCTTGAGTGCTCTTTTGAATGACTTTACCGTGTATTAAAACCGTTTTGCCTCAGGTACGTTCCACAACTGTAGCAACTCCCTGCCCAAGCCCAATACACATTGTTGCCACACCAAGTTCAGCATCCTTCTCCCGCATCTCATGCAGTAGAGTCCCAAGAATACGGGTACCGGAACAACCAAGGGGGTGACCAAGGGCGATTGCCCCGCCATTGGGATTGACTTTTTCTTCAATCAAATCACCAATTTTCAGATCGCGAAGCACAGTCAAAGACTGAGCAGCAAATGCCTCATTCAACTCAAATAAATCAATATCTTCAATTTCAAGCTGGCAGCGTTTCAGGGCTTTCCTGACCGCAGGGACAGGACCGTATCCCATGATAGCAGGGTCAACACCTGCGGTGGCCATCGATTTGACTTTTGCGAGGGGATTCAAGCCCAGGTCTTTTGCCTTCTGTGCAGACATCATTAAAACAGCCGAAGCACCATCTGAAATTGCAGAAGAATTTCCAGCTGTAATTGTTCCTGAAGCCGGATTGAAAACAGGAGGCAGTCCAGCGAGCGCTTCCATATTTGCATCATGACGGATAACTTCATCTTCTGAGCAGAGCTTTAATCTGCCTTCTTCGTCATGACCCTCTATAGGCACAATTTCCTTTTCAAATCGTTTGGATTTTGTCGCACTTGAAGCATTATTATGTGAGCGCAGAGCAAATTCATCCTGATCATGACGAGAAATTTTATGCAGAATTGAAAGCATTTCGGCAGTTAACCCCATCATTCCGGACGCCTTTGCTGAAAATTTGCTTGTGCTTGGATTTGGATCCAGCCCATGATCCATCGGCACATGACCCATGTGCTCAACTCCTCCGCAGATAAAAACTTCCCCCAGCCCGCACATGATGGACATGGCAGCTGTGTGAACTGCAGTCATCGATGATCCGCACAAACGGTTGACAGTCTGAGCCGAACAAGTATGCGGCAACGGTGTTAACAATGAAGCAAATCGGGCGATATTGAAACCCTGTTCTTTAGTCTGGTTTACGCAACCCCAGATTACGTCTTCTACTTCATCCGGATTAAGCTCAGGATATCGTTCCAGCAATTCAATGATCAGTGCTGCAGACAGATTTTCAGCACGGACATTCCTGAACATACCTCCTTTTGATCGTCCCATTGGTGTACGAACAGCATCAATAATTACAGCTTCTTGCATAATACCTCATTAATTTTTGATTTCATTTTAGCCTGTTTTTATGCATCTCAATCTGAAAACAATTAATCACTTGTCATCGAATCGGATGGAATAACTGGCCGTCCTTAACCATCTTCCTGATTTGCTCTGTGGGTTCATATATTTTTCCAAAAGACTTAAGTTTTTCGGCTCGCTGCAGTAATTCATCCAACCCTGCAGAATCAGCCCAACGGAAAATTCCACCACGGAATGGTGGGAACCCAAGTCCGTATATCAGTCCCATATCAACTTCCATGGGAGTCTCTACTATATTATCTTCCAAACATCGAGAACTTTCCATCAACATTGGAAGCATCATCCTGTCAACAATATCTTCGTCGCTTATATCATCTCCGGAGCTTGCATTAAAATCACGGATAAAATTTCCAGTTTCCGGGTTTACCTCTTTTTTGGGTTTACCTTTCTTGTCTTTGGAATGAATATAAAACCCTTTTTCGTTTTTCTTGCCGAACCATTTCTGTTCAAACATTTTAGATATAATTGTAGGATCTTCCCTGCTCATTCGGTCAGGGTACCCTTCAGCCATCACACTGCCTGCATGGAAAGCTGTGTCAATGCCCACCACGTCCAGCAGACATGCGGGGCCCATTGGCCACCCGAATTTTTCCATAACTTTATCAATATGCTCATAATCAACTCCGTCACTTACCAAACCTGTAAAACCTGCAATGTAAGGAAACAACACTCTATTTACAAGAAAACCTGGACAGTCATTTACCACGATCGGACTTTTTCCCATTGCAGCTGCAAAGGCAACTGTGGAAGCAATTGTTGGTTCAGAACTTTTTTCACCACGGATCACCTCAACAAGGGGCATTCTGTGAACCGGATTAAAAAAGTGCATACCGCAAAACTGTTCCGGACGTTTAAGTCCTTTAGCCAGTTTTGTAATTGAAATGGTGGAGGTATTAGAAGCAAGGATCGCGTTTTTACGGATGATTGATTCAGTTTCGGACAGTACTGCTTTTTTCACACTTTCCTTTTCTACCACTGCCTCGACCACCAGGTCCGCCTCAGCAATATTTTCATATGAAAGTGTTGGAGTAATATCAGTCAAAATATGAGTCATTTCCTCTACTTCCATTTGCCCGCGGTCAATACGTTTTTGCATTATTTTAGCAGCTTCCTTTATGCCCAATTCCAGTTGAGATTGGGCAATATCCTTCATGGCTATTGGAATCCCTTTGAAGGCGGATTGATAAGCAACCCCTCCACCCATAATACCTGCACCAAGAACTGCAGCACGATTTACCGGTTCAGCCATTTTTTTTGAACTTTTGGCTTTTTTCTTCAGTAATTGATCACCTAAAAATAAGCCTATTAATGAAGTTGCTTCCGGAGACTTTGCAAGTTCCGCAAATCCTTCCGCCTCAATTTCCAGTGCTCCTTCAAGTGGAAGATTTGCACCGGCCTGCATAACTCCGACAATAGTCAAAGGTGCAGGATAGTTTGGACCTGCCTTTCCTGCAATGAATGCACGCGCTGTCTCAAAAGTCATCATTGCTTCGTTTTCATTCAACATCAAGGGCTGTTGTTTTACTTTACGTTTTGTTTCCCAGTCCAGTTCACCCCTGATTGCTCTAGCAAGCAGGTCCAAAGAGGCATCCCGTAATATTTCAGGTTCGACCACTGAATCTACAGCACCTGCCTTAAGAGCATTTTCTGGATTGTTATCCTTCCCTCCTGCTATCCATTCAATGGCATTATCAGCACCTATGAGTCTTGGCAGTCTTGCTGTGCCTCCAAATCCGGGCAGCAAGCCAAGTTTAACTTCAGGCAAGCCTACTTTTGCTTGCTTAGAGGCTACACGATAAGTACATGCTAGACATATTTCAAATCCTCCTCCAAGTGCAAATCCATTTATTGCGCATACACTGGGTATATTTAAATTTTCAAGATTTGAAAAAACCTGCTGGCTGTCTTTTACCCATTGCACAAGCTTGTCCAGTGGTTCCTGAAAAATCCCCAGAAACTGGTTAATATCTGCACCAACAATGAATGTGTCTTTTCCGCTGGAGATAAGCAGTCCTTTTACTGATTGATCTTTTTCCAGTAGCTTAACAACTTCATTGAGTTCCTGAAGCGAGTTTTTGTCAAACTTATTTACTGAACCATCCTGTAAGTCAAATACCAGCTCAGCAATATTGTTTTCCAGAGTATGGCATTGTAGAGTCTGGCCTTTGTATTCCATATATTCAGATTGAGTTAAATAGATTAAAAAGTTATTTCAAGCGCATCGAAGTTCTGTTTTTTACCTCCTTCAAGTAAAGCATGGTATTGAGGTATGACAGCTTCCAAAAAATAACGTGCGGTTTTCAGCTTATTTGAGTAAAAAAGAGCGTTCTCATTTTCCACCAGCAATTCTGAATCATCAAGGTCTTCCAGTCCTTCTTTCGATCTTATCCTTGACAATTGTTCTGATGCTACAACTGCTTGCTGCAATAACAGCCAGCCTGCTGTAACTGAAGAAATAAACATTAAAAATGGTGTTGCATAAAGCGCGATGGATTCCATACCCCGTTCCTTCAATATTTCCTGCGTTGACATTGAAGTTTCGTAAAGTGATTCGCAATAACCTTCAAATATATTGATTAATTGTCCCATTTCTTGGTGGTCCCTGTGCTCATTTATTAATTCACTATAATTTCCCATAAGTTGCTGAAAAAGAGCACCATCGTTGCGGAGAATTTTTCTGCCGATTAAATCCAGAGCTTGAATATCGGTTGTACCTTCATAAATTGTAGAAATTCTTGCATCTCTGTACAATTGCTCAAGAGGGAAGTCTTTGGTATAACCTACGCCGCCCATTACCTGAAGCCCAGCTTGTACAACTTCAAGTCCAACCTCCGTACACCAGCCCTTGCACATTGGTGTAAGCAGATCGATCATGTTCTGTCTATTTTCTTTTTCCTTCTCAGTTTCAGCAATTTTCTCCAAATCGAATTGCAATGCAGTATAGTAAAGCAGAGCGCGCATAGCTTCGACCCTTGACTTCATATTGATCAGATTGAGCCGAACGGCAGGGTGTTCAATTATTGATACACGTTGAGCATTTAAATCACGGATTTTTGAAATGTTTGTACCCTGAACACGCTCATGTGCATAAGTTTTTGCGTTTTCGTATGCAGCTCCGCCTAGGGACAAGCCAATTAATCCGGTAAAAATTCGTGCTGTATTCATCATCTGAAACATGGCAGCAATTCCCTGGCCTTCACTGCCAAGAATCCAGCCCAGACAATCGTCATTTTCTCCAAAACTCAGAACTGCGGTTGGACTTGAATGGATTCCCATTTTATTCTCAATGGATACAACTGTGACGTCATTCCAGTCTCCTAATGAGCCGTCATCGTTTACTCTGAAATATGGAACCACAAACAGGCTCAAACCTTTTGTGCCATCTGGAGCTCCCTTGACACGTGCTAAGACTGCATGAATTACGTTTTCACCCAAGTCATTATCTCCAGAAGAAATCCAGCATTTAGTACCTTTAATTTTGTAAACACCATTCCCCAGCGGTTCGGCGCTTGTTATTCCTGCTCCGACATCGGACCCAGCATGCGGCTCACTCAAACACATAGTCCCTGTATACTGTCCCTGAAACATTTTTGCTATGTATTTTTCCTTCAACATGTCTGAGCCATATGTTTCAATCAATTTTGCGGCTCCTGAAGTGAGTCCGAAAAACATCCCTAATCCGAGATTTGCGCCGTTTATTGCTTCACTGACTATTAAGCCTATAGTTGCGGGAGCACCCATGCCACCGTATTCTGGCGAATCGGAAATCGAAGCCCATCCCAATTCATAGGCCTTTTGAAAAGGCTTGTGTAAACATTCAGAAACTTTTACCCTGCCCTCTTCCAGTCTGCAGCCCTTACGATCACTTTCTGCTCGAGTTGGGAAAACCACCTCAATCGCAAAACGTATTCCTTCCTGTACCATCATTTCAAGGGTGTCCTGATCAAATTCAGCATATTTTTCGGAATTGTTCAGTTTCCCAAGTTGAAGCCATTCACTGATTGCGAAGCTGATATCACGCTGGTCAAGTGTTAAATCAGTACTACTCATAATTTATAATTTTTTTTTTAGTAATCTGTGGTTAGCAACAAGGCAGAATCAAGATGATTAATTAATATCTATCTCTAAAATACTCTAAATTAAACGGAGTAAAAAGGATTATTTGGATTCATAAAATTAAATGCATTATATCAGGTATAAATCTACATTCGAGTTTCAGTGAAATGTGTATTTTAAATGTTTGGGATAGTTTGTGCAGAAGTATTAGTATATTCAATATTTTAATACGTTAATGACTTGCTGAGTAGAACAATTGAATTTCGCATTTATTATTTAAGAGAAAATTTTTTATGTCACTCAAATCATTAATTCATTCCTCACGAAGGACTCCGAGTTCCTTAAAGAATCAGTTCCGCTGGAAACTTGTTCCTGGATTTATTTGGAAATCAGTACAATCATTTAGAATCACTTTGCTGATATGGGGTCTGGTAACAGCAGGATGCATCTTCTACCTAACACAATGGATGAATTTCAGGCAAGTAGCTCACAGAATTGATTTGCTTGAAACATATCGATCAAAATTGTCTTCTCAGTTGGAGTTATTGGAAGTTGAAATAAGTTACCTTACACGTCCTCAGCGTCTGGAATTTCTGGCAGGAGGTACAATGCTCATGCAGCCTCCAGAGTCTGTCCAATACAAATTGTCCTGGCTGGATATAACCAGCGAAAAAGACTAAATGAGTCAATCACCACGTTTTCAAGTCTACAGCTTCAAATCCCGTCTTCTGACAGTTCTGGTTTTTTTTGGAATATGTTTTGTTGCGGTTTTGGGCAAAGTATTTTTTTTACAGATCATTAAGGCGGATTACTATATTCAGAAAGCAAAGTCTCAACATGAACTTACGGTCAAAGTGGAGCCGCACCGTGGAAGAATTTTGGACAATAACGGACGAATTTTGGCTGTCTCTGTTAAACTGAAATCATTATTTGCAAAACCAAACCAGCTGGAATCCCCTTCTGAATATGCAAGAAGACTTTCCCCGATTCTCAAAATTCCCTACCACAAACTGTTTAATGAACTGAAATCAAGACAACAGTTCATCTGGATAAAACGCAGATTACATCCTCAACAGGCAAGACTTGTTCAGAAACTTGGATTGAAAGGAATTGGATTTATAGAAGAATATCGAAGATTTTATCCTAATGGTAGTTTTGCCGGACAACTTTTGGGGTATTCCGGAATTGACACTCAAGGATTGGAAGGTATAGAACACAAATATGAATCTTTGCTTGCAGGCATGCCGGTCACATATGTACTTGAGAAAGAAGGTATGTTCCGCACGGACCCTCTTTCAAATATTTCAAAAAAAATCCCTGATCAGTATTCACTCTATTTGACTATAGACAGTACGATTCAACATTTTGCAGAAAAATCCTTAAGAGAAGGAGTTATTAAGTCACGTGGTGAACGAGGAACAGTTGTTGTAATTCACGCTAAAACTGGAGCGGTCCTGGCAATGGCTAATTATCCCGGCTATGATCCAAACCGTTATCAGCGTTACACTAGGGAGCGTCAGCTGAATTATGCGGTAACTGCAGGTTATGAGCCGGGATCTACCTTCAAAATGATTACTGTTGCTGCAGGACTAAACGAGGGGCTTATATCGTCTGATCAGGAATTTTTCTGTGAAGAAGGAGAGTACAGGATAGGGAATAACTTAATCAGAGACTCCTCACCTCAGGGTGTGCTGACACTCGAGCAGGTTTTAAAAAAATCATCAAATATATGTGCGGCAAAAATTGGCATGAGCATACCGCCTTCGCGGTTTTATGATTACATCATGCTTTTCGGTTTTGGACAAAGGCCAAATTCCGGTATTGCCGCTGAAGCATCCGGCAGGGTTATTTCTCCCAAAAAATGGAAAACTATTGATCATGCAGCGATTTCTTTTGGTCAGGCTATACTTGTTTCACCATTGCAAATGGTAAGTGCAGCCAACGTTTTTGCAAATCAGGGAGAGTGGATTCAACCATATATCCTTGATCATGTCCGTGACAAAAAAGGAAAAGTAATTAAGGAAATCAAGGACAATGACGGAAGGTTGATTCAAAAATTTGGTGCAGGCATTCGCAGTCGTGTAGTTGACGCTTCAGTTTCGGAATTAATTAAAGAGTATCTTATATCTGTGACACAGCCGGGGGGTACAGCAGAATTAGCGGCGATAAAAGGTTATCAAGTTGCAGGTAAAACCGGTACCAGCCAAATTTTCGATCATCAGCTGGGAAGATATTCCAAAACTCGTTACATTGCCTCATTTGTCGGTTTTGCCCCTGCATCGGATCCATTGGTAACAGTTCTGGTTATAGTTGAACAGCCTCAAACTTCTTATTACGGCGGAACCGTTGCCGCGCCAATATTTAATGAAATTGTACATAGAACTCTTTTGTTTAAAGATGTATTGCCCCTGCCAGATGAAAGTTATTCAGAAATCCCCGCACATCAAAGTACCGCATCTCGCTGACGAAGAGAAAGTATTACTCCGGTTTTATACTTTATCTTAGGCTCTGTTTTATTTGAGAATTTCTACTCATGAGCCACCTTACCTGATAATATACTGATATTATTATTTTAGTTAGTACACACGATTGATGGGGAAGATTTAAAATTGCATAGAATTCTTACAAAATTTCTTACATTTTTTCGGGATGACAGGACAAATCCTGAAACTGTGGAGATTTATAAAAATGTGTGCAGATAAAAAAACTAAAAATTTATTTTGAATTCTTCAGAGATGATTTTGAGTGATTATAACCAGTTAAGAAATAACTGGATGGTGAGGCCATCTTAACAGCCATCTTGATTGACTCTATCATAGAACTTGGATTAGCCTCCATTTTTGGAGCAAGCTGGAAAGCAGTCCCATGGTCAGGGGATGTTCTAATAACAGGCAATCCTAATGTTATATTTACTGCACGATCAAATCCGTACAATTTCAGAGGGATCAATGCCTGGTCGTGATACAGTGCAACTACTGCGTCAAACATTCCTTTTCGATGTTCCAGGAAAATAGTATCCGGAGGAAAAGGTCCTTCACATAGCAGACTTTTTTTGCGAGCAAGTTCCAATGCAGGAAGAATGATTTGATTTTCTTCATCACCAAATAACCCCTTTTCTCCTGCATGTGGATTAAGCCCTGCAATACCAAGCTTAGGATTCGGAATCCCCATTCTTCTAAGTCCAGAATCAGTAATCTCAATTACTTCAAGTATCAATTCTGGTGTAAGTGAATCCAGAGCTTGACGTAAAGACATGTGAAGCGTTACCATTGAAGCTCTTAGATCATCTACTGCCAGCATCATCACAGAGCGGGCCCCGTTGCTGTAGTGTGAAATGATTTCTGTGTGTCCCGGGAAATTATGCCCTGCTGAAAAAAGTGCCTCCTTGGAAAGCGGGGCTGTTACAATAGCATCAATTGTTTTATTATTTGCCCATAGTATGGCGTTGTGAACAAATTTAAATGCTGATTGCCCGCCCCATGAGGAACACAAACCCAGTTCCCACTTTCGATTTTTTTTGACTGGTAAATCGACCACAGGAATGCAAAAAGAATCATTAAGCTTTTCAATAGGCAAATTATGTTTTTTGGGAATTGGCTTGTATGAGAAAGGAGCCCCAACTGCTTTATTGATTTCTTTTATGATTTCGATATCACCAAAAATCAAAGGCTTCCATTCATGAAAGGGATGAAGGTAATGGAGGGCACGTATCAAAACTTCCGGACCAATCCCGTTTGGATCACCCATTGTAAAACCAATTTTGATTTCTGATTCCTTTGGCATTTTTAATCTTTGTGAATAGTTTATGGATTTAGAGAATAAAGTAGCCCTTGTAACCGGAGCAGGAGTTCGTATTGGACAAGCAGTAGCAGTGAAACTGGGACAACTTGGCATGCGTTTGGTGATACATTATCATCACTCTGAAGAAGGAGCAAAACAAACAATTCAAAAGCTTCCAGGAAAAAAGTCCAGACACCTGGTTCTTCAAGCGGATTTGAAGGACGTTTCCGCAATCAAAGAA
This sequence comes from uncultured Pseudomonadota bacterium, assembly GCA_913052275.1. GTDB lineage: Bacteria > SAR324 > SAR324 > SAR324 > NAC60-12 > Arctic96AD-7. The sequence goes on from CAJXDX010000001.1 coordinate 19,801, forward strand.
CTTGTACATAAAGCTGAAAAGCAGGCCGGTCCTGTATCGGTACTGGTTAACAATGCAGCAGAATTTTTCCCTACTCCATTATTTTCCGTAGCTGAAGAAGAATGGGATCATCTTTTAGCACTAAATTTAAAAGCACCCTTCTTTTTATCACAAGCTTTAGGGGAAATTATGAAATCTTCTGGAGAAGGAAAAATCATCAATATGGTAGATGTCTCTGCTGAACGCCCATGGAAAAGTTTTCTGCCATATTGTGCTTCAAAAGCTGCTTTGATTTCATTGACCAGGGGTTTGGCACGTGCATTATCACCTGAAGTACAGGTTAACGGAATTGCTCCGGGAACAGTTTTGCCTCCTCCCGAACATATTGAGATGGACTTAACTGCATCTGTTGAAAACAGCCTGCTTAAGCGCATTGGTAAAGTAGAAGATATTGTGCAGGCAGTTGAATATTTGCTACAATCTGACTTTGTAACTGGAACAATCCTTCCTGTTGATGGTGGACGTTCTATTTATTGAAGCAATTTTTTGATTAAATATATGATTATTCAAAAATTTATTACCCTGATAATTGTTCTTAATCTTTACTTATACTCTGCCTATGGAGTTTCACGTTTTTCAGTAGAAGAGCAGGAAAACATCAGGATATATGAAAAAAGCAGTAGAGCGGTTGTTAATATCAGCAATATTGGTCTAAACTACGATTTTTTTTACCGGGCTATTCCTGCCGAATCCGGATCGGGAACCGGATTTATAATTGATGATTCTGGAACAATTGTTACGAATTATCATGTTGTGGAAAATGCCAGTAAACTGATTATCACTCTATCAGACAATAGTCAATGGCCCGGGGAACTTATAGGCGCAGACCCAAACAACGACCTGGCTGTAATACGAATTGATGCACCTTCCAGCAGTTATGAATATCTCGCATTTTCAAGTTCAAGAGACATTGTTGTTGGCCAGAAAGTATTGGCACTGGGAAATCCTTTTGGATTAAGACTGACTTTGACAACAGGAATAATAAGTGCTTTGGGTCGTACCATTGCCGCAAAAAACGGGCGTAAAATTGAAGGGATCATTCAGACTGATGCAGCAATAAATCCAGGTAATTCTGGCGGTCCTTTACTGGATTCAGAAGGTAAAGTAATTGGGATTAATACCGCAATTATAGGTACTTCTGGCAGTGTGGGTATTGGATTTGCCGTGCCAAGCGACACAGCGCTGAGGATTCTTCCGGATTTACTGGAATACGGATATGTCCGTCGCCCGTGGCTGGGAATTGAGCCGATACCGACTGTTTATCTTCAAAGGATAGGAATTGATGTACCTGAAGGTCTGCTGATTGCCAGAGTTGTGAAAGGAGCTTCTGCAGACCAGGCCGGATTGCTTGGTGCTACCAAAACAGTCAAAGTGGGGAATTACAAAATTCCATGGGGTGGTGACATTATCACACATATCAATCAAACCAAGGTTACTACAATGGAAGATTTGGCACAGCAAATAGAAACACGCAGATCTGGAGATGCAATCAATATTAAGTTAATCCGCAATGAACGTGTGCTCTCCATTAAGGTTGAGTTGTTTTTAAGACCAAGATCTTAATTAAATTTTTATTCCTTCCTGATCAAATTTTCCTTAAACTACCCTTTAAGTTAAATTACACAATTAATTTCAGTAGTACTTTAATAAAAAAATGACTAATCGTATTTACAATTTTGGAGCAGGGCCGGCAATGATCCCTACTCCGGTAATGCTGAAAATTCAGCAGGAATTTCTGGATTATCATGGGCTGGGGGCTTCAATTGTTGAACTCAGTCACAGGCTTCCATTATTTAAGGAGATACTTGATGAAGCAGAATCAATTTTCAGGGAATTGACAGGTCTTCCTGACAACTACAGACTAATGTTTATGCATGGTGGTGCACAGATGCAGTTTTCTGCGGTTCCGCTTAATTTAATGGCCCGCAAGTCACACAAAGGCTCTTACTTCATTACAGGAAGGTGGGGAACTCTGGCTGAAAAAGAGGCACGCCGTTATGGCAAAACGGAGGTGCTTGCGGACGGAAAAGAGTTTGAATACAGGAGAATACCGGATTATGACATCAGTATGCTTGATCAAAATACCAGTTATGTTCACCTGACATCAAACAACACGCTCTATGGAACGCGCTGGCACAAATTTCCATACACAAATGACATTCCTCTTGTAGCTGACTCTACTTCGGACATCTTATCCAGGGAAATGGATTATTCTCTTTTTGGAGTTGTTTATGCCGGCCTGCAAAAAAATCTTGGCATTCCCGGTACTGCTTTGGTAGTTGTTCGTGAAGACTTGCTGGGTAACGCACTTCCGGAAACACCGAAACTGCTTGATTATTCACTTATCGATGAATCACAGTCTATTCTAAATACAATAAATGTATTTGCAGTTTACGTGGCACGTTTAGTTTTAGAATGGGTAAAAGAGCAGGGGGGAATTCCGGAAATGGAAAAACTTGCAGAACAAAAATCCGGACTTTTATATCAGATACTTGATGACTCTGATTTTTATATTGCTGTTGCTCATCCGGATCACCGCTCTACTATGAATGTTACCTTTCACTTTGGGCAGGAAAAACTGCTCCATAAATTTTTATCAGAATCAGAAAAAGAAGGGTTATTTGCTCTCAAAGGACATGCCTCAGTAGGAGGAGTCAGGGCTTCAATATACAATGCCATGCCTCTGGATGGTGTTAAACAACTGGCTGATTTTATGAAGGAATTCGAACGGAAAAACGGCTAGGCGGCTTTGGCCTGATTTATCTTTACCAGATGACTTGGCCATTGCAAATATTCCTGCCAGCAGGAGTCTGGAATCTGGATATGAAGTGTTTTGGCTATATTAACCATTTGCCAGTAATTTGGCTCATACGGAGTCTTGGAAGGCGGTACAATGTTTGCTCCCTTGCTTAAATTACATTTCAGGCAAGCTGCTACAACATTTTTCCAACGTAGTCTTCCTCCCAGACTTTTGGGGATGACATGATCTACAGTAAGATGTTCAGATGAGAAGTGTCGCATGCAATATTGACAATGAAAACGGTCCCGCAGGAAGACATTACGACGAGTAAAGTTAACAGTTCCTTTCTGATGATGATATCGATTCATCATTACCACACTGGGAACCGGAATGGATATGTGCTGTGAATGGCATATCCAGTCGTCATAAGAACGTAAAACAGTCACCTTCTCCAGAAAAAGGGCTTTAATTGCCTGCTGCCAGGTAAGTGTGCTCAGCGGCCATAAGGTCAACGGATTCCCATCCTGGTTCAGTAAAAGAACTTCTCTCATATTGAAATAGATTTAAAAATGATTGTTTAATTAATCATATCCTGCTTATTTTCACGCATGAATTTTCTCAAAACAGTATGTAAAATACCACCATTTTTGTAATATTCAATTTCAACCTGCGTATCCAGGCGGCAAGTTACAGGAATTTTTTGATCTCCAGCCTGTAAAATCAAATCCTGACCAGGCACGAGATTATCATTCAATCCCAATACAGCATATTCTTCCTCACCACTCAAACCAAGCGATTTATGTGTTTGATTATCTTTGAACTGAAGAGGGAGTACTCCCATTCCTACCAGATTTGAACGGTGTATCCTTTCAAAACTTGATGCAGCCACAGCTTTGACTCCAAGCAATGAGGTCCCTTTTGCTGCCCAGTCACGAGATGAACCTGTACCATATTCTTCACCTGCCAGAACAATAAGAGGGGTGCCGGTCTCCATGTATTTTAACGATGCTTCGTAAATTGAAGTTATTTCTCCTGATGGAATCAGTTTAGTAAATCCTCCTTCATGTTCGGGCACCAACTCATTACGTAAACGTATATTCGCAAAAGTTCCGCGTGTCATTACTCTGTCATTTCCGCGGCGGGAACCATAAGAATTAAAATCATTTTTTGCAGTCCCATTTTCCAGCAAGTATTTCCCTGCAGGACTTTCTGGAGAAAACGCTCCTGCGGGTGAAATATGGTCTGTAGTAACTGAGTCACCAAGTTTTGCTAAAACTCTTGCACCAGTGATGTCCTTTACTGGTTTAGTTTCAAGTCCCATATTTTTGAAAAAAGGGGGATTCTGTATATACGTGGAAGATTCGTTCCACTGAAAAACTTCTCCGGCTGGTGCTTCAATGGCATTCCACATTGGGGAACTTTTATCTGCACTGTCATATTCTTTCAGGTACATTTCACTGGAAATAAGTTTTTCAGCATTCTTAATCGCTTCATTACTTGGCCAAATATCTTTAAGATAAACTGGTTGTCCATTGTCTCCAATCCCGAGAGGATCATTATTGAAGTCATGATTTACACTACCAGCGATTGCATAGGCAACCACAAGCGGCGGACTGGCCAGATAATTTGCCTTTACATGCTGATTGATCCTTCCTTCAAAGTTTCTATTGCCTGACAACACAGATGCAACTATTAGATCTCCCTCGTTAATCGCATTAACAATCTTCTCTGGAAGTGGTCCTGAGTTGCCAATGCATGTGGTGCATCCAAAGCCCACTGTGTGAAAACCAAGTGCATCAAGGGACTCATCCAGTAGTGAAGCTTTAAGGTAATCTGATACTACACGTGAACCGGGTCCAAGAGAGGTTTTAACCCATGGTTTTCGTTTCAATCCTTTTTCAACTGCTTTTTTTGCCAAAAGACCAGCAGCAAGCATCACTGAAGGATTGCTGGTGTTTGTGCAGGACGTGATAGCCGCAATTACTACTGATCCATGTGTTAACTTTTCTGATGCAATTCCTTCTAGTGGAATAGCAGTTTCGAGTTTATCTGCACTCAATTCAAAACCACCATCACTTCTATTAGAACGCAGAGTTTTTTGCCATGTAGGTTTCATCAATGAAAGCCTGACACGATCCTGAGGACGTTTTGGTCCGGCAAGAGAAGGTTCAACTGTTGAAAGATCAAGCTCTAAAGAATCAGAAAATTCAGGGTCGAGAGTTTCACTTGTCCGGAAGAGTCCCTGTGTTTTGCAGTATCGCTCTACTCTCTGAACAAGTGATTCTGGGCGCCCGGTACCACGCAAATAAGTTAAAGTCTCCTCATCAACCGGGAAAAAACCCATGGTTGCTCCATATTCCGGAGCCATGTTTGAAAGAGTTGCCCGGTCAGCTAATTTCAGATTATTTAAACCGGGTCCGAAAAATTCAACAAATTTTTCCACTACCCCTTTTTGACGCAGCATCTCCACAACGCGCAGCACCAAATCAGTAGCTGTTGTGCCTTCTCTCAGTTTACCCTGCAAACGGAAACCGATTACTTCAGGTATCAGCATATAGATCGGCTGCCCTAGCATTACCGATTCTGCCTCTATTCCTCCTACTCCCCATCCCATAACCCCAAGGCCGTTTATCATTGTTGTGTGAGAGTCTGTACCAACAAGTGTGTCCGGAAAACAAACTCCATTTCTAAATTGAACAACACTTGCCACAGTTTCCAGATTTACCTGATGTACAATTCCTACACCTGGAGGGTAGACATTAAAATTGTCGAATGCCTGCTTGCCCCATTTGAGAAATTCATAACGTTCGCGATTACGTTTAAACTCAATATCCATATTACTTTTGAGAGCATCAGAACTTCCAAAAACATCGACTTGTATTGAGTGATCAATTACCAAATCAACAGGCACACGAGGGTTAATAACTGCGGGGTCACCATCCATTTCAACCACAGCGGATCTAAGAGCAGCAAGATCAACAACTGCAGGCACACCGGTAAAATCCTGTAAAATGACACGCGCAGGCCTGTATGGAATTTCTTCAGATGACTTTTCTGAAGCATTCCAGTTAGCCAGTAAATTCACATCCTCAGTATTAGATTTTGACTCTTCAACATTTCGAAGGGCCTGTTCCAGTAAAATACGGATAGAAAACGGAAGAGTGTCAATGGGTCCTACACCTCTTTTTTGCAGCTCTTCCAGACTGTAAATTGAAGCAGTTCCTTCCCCACTTTCGAAATCAATACGGCATCCAAAATTGTTTTGCGACATTACCAATACAAATGCATTCAAAAAAGATTAATAAAACATGAGATAAAAAAATGCATTCAAGCATTAATAAAAAATTGAGAATAATATATATGGAAATGTATTCAGCTTATCAGTAAATTTCAAGTTATTAGGGCTGTGTAGAAAAATTTCGGCACTAATTCAAATTGAACTTGAATGAATAACAATGGTGCTTCAATAGTTGAAAAATTCATTAAAATAAGGGATAATGCGCTCGTAATAAAAAAGCATTTCATTCAATTTATCTGTATAAAAAATAAATATTTAATCATGCTGAAACCTCTATTAATAATTACCACAATTTTGTTTTTCATCGGTGGAGGAATGTATTTTTTTCATGAGGGCTCAAACTTCAATAAATCCCCAAAATACGTTCAAAGCAGTCAAAAACTTTTAAAACAGCTTGATACTAAAACTTTAGACAGAATAAAAATCTTTGGTAATGGTTCTCAGGTTGATTTGGTCCAGCTGCAGGGAGGAGGCTGGAAAGAGCAGTCTTTAAATTACGAGGCAGATATACTTTCAATTCAGGATTTGTTAGTAAATTTATCAAAAATAAGTTTGGGAGATTTAGTTACAGATAATCCTGATTATCATGAACGGTTCCAGCTACTTGACCCTCCGGATAATATAGACCTGTGGGAAAAAGAACGTCATGGATTTGCATTAAACCTTTTACGTGGAGACGGGACATCAATTGTTTATTTACTGCTTGGTAAAGAACGTATTAACGGTCCTGGGCAATATATTCGTCAAGCAGGGTCGGATAAGATTTATTTGATTCCTGAACCTTTATTAATATATTCAGAAGCGGATGATTGGCTTAGAAAAGATTTACTTGCTCTGGAATCTAAGCATATTCAAAGACTTGATCTTCAAAAAGTAGATAACAGCTCCTATTCCATCAGCCGGGTAGATGATAAAAGCGACTGGGTAAATGAGCCTGAAAATTCAGACTTAATTGAAAAAAGCAAAATAAACAGGGCACTTAGTAGACTGGAAGATCTAACCTTTTCAAAATTATATAAAAATGATGAAGTGACACAGGAGCTGACAGAGGGAAACTACAAAGAGGACTCTTTATCAGTTACGTTGTTTGATGGCAGTGTTTATTCATTAATCTTCAAAAAAAATGTATCAGGTGATGAAAATTACCTGCTGAGACTGCGAATGGGAATATCACTTGAAGCATCAGGCAACCCTGATACAGATGACTCTAAACTGCGTAAGGAAATGGAAGAATTTAATCAGCGAGTGAATAGCCGTTTGTTTGAAATCAGTTCCTGGGAAGCCAAGGAACTTTTGTTCAGTGACTAATGAATACCAGCCTTCCCTCATATAAAAGCCTTTAATGTCAATCAAAATGACATCCGGGCATACTGAACTAAGTTTCCATTATATGCGTTTAGGTGGTCAGGTGGAAACTCTCCTTCAATTTTTACTCAGGCGATTCCGTTATTTGGATGATCAACAATGGAAGGAAAATATTAATGCTAAACGTATTTGGGTCGATGGTAAATTAGGCAAAGCTAATCTTAAGTTACATGACAACCAAAAAATTATTTATTTTCGTCCTGATTTTCTTGAACCAGAAGTTGACCCACAATTTGACATTATCTACGAAGACGATGCGCTGATCGCATTGTGCAAGTCAGGGAATCTTCCTACCAGCCCTTCAGGCAAATACTATAAAAATACACTGGTTAATTTAGTCAAGTCACGTTTTGGCATGAAAAAGCTGTATACGCTCCATCGGCTTGATCGTGAAACAAGCGGAGTGATTATTTTTGCAAAAAGGCATGAAATTGCTCAAACTATGGCCGCTCTTTTCAGAAAAAAACGAATTCAAAAAATATACTCTGCAATTCTTAATGGGCATCTGCCTAAAAGTTCTGGAAAGTCCATTCCAGAAGCATTCATTTATCTGCCTATAGGGAAGGACTCAAACAGCAAAATCAGGATTAAGCAAAGCGTTAATTCTCTAGGTAAACCTTGCCAGACGTATTTCAGGGAAAAAGAAAAAATTGGTGATTTTTCCCTTGTTGAAGTGCGTCCTCTCACTGGAAGAACCCATCAAATCAGAGTTCATGCCGCTCACATTGGCTGTGCTGTTCTGGGTGACAAGCTGTACGGACTCCCTGATGATGGATTTATTCGCTGGCTAAGTGATGGTGATGATTATCTGCTCGAGCAAAATTTTCCACTACACAGGCAATTACTCCATGCATCTGAGATACGTTTCGAGCATCCTGTTAAAAAAATTGAAACTGTAATTCGGGCTTCAGATGAAATTCTGTTAAAAGAATTAAATTAAGTTAACAAGTCCACAATACACACAATAGATTTCACTAGAAAATGGATTTTATAGAAAAAGCAAATTTCTGGGCTGAAAATCCTTGTTTTGACAGTGAAACTCAGGCAGAAGCCAGAAAACTTCTAAAAGATCAAAACAGAGATTTATGTAAAGATTCTTTCGGCAGTATTCTGGAATTTGGTACAGGCGGACTTCGTGGAATTATGGGTGTGGGAACAAATCGTGTAAATCGCTACACAATACAAACTGCTACAGAAGGAGTGGCACGGATAATCAAGAAAAACAAGATTGGATCTGCAGCAAGAGAAGTGATAATTGGATATGATACCAGGCACCGTTCATTTGAATTTGCAAAAGTGGCATGTGAAGTTTTGGCCGGGCATGGAATTCCTGTGTATTTGTTCTCAGAAGCTTCACCAACACCGCTCGTCTCATGCGAGCTATTGCGGAGAAATGCTGTTGCCGGAATTATCATTACAGCCAGCCATAATCCTCCCGAGTACAACGGCTATAAGGTTTACTGGAAAAACGGCGGACAGATTGTACCTCCGTTAGACGGTCAGATAATTAATCAAATCCGGAATATTACAAGAATTGACGAAATCCCGGTAATCCCTTTTGAAAAAGCATTGGAGCAAAGGAACATTGAGTGGATAAATAAAGAGGCTGATGAGTATTATCTGAATACTGTCAGTAATTTAAGTTTAGGAAACTGTGAAAATAATAAGAAGTTAGGAGTAGTTTTTACTCCACTGCACGGAACAGGCGGACGTTTGGTACCAGAACTGCTTCGGCGACATTGCTTTGAGAAAGTGAAAGTTGTTGAAAAACAAATGGTCCCAGATGGAGAATTCCCTACAGTAGCATCTCCAAATCCGGAAGATATTGATGCCTTCAATATGGCTGTATCTCAAGCATCGGACCAGGATGAGCTGATTTTGGCAAATGATCCTGATGCAGACCGCTTAGGTGTGATGATACGGGACTCAGAGAAAAAATGGCATTGGTTAACAGGCAATCAAATTGGAGTATTAATTCTGGATTTCATCCTTTCGAATTTAAATCAGCAAAACCTTCTTCCGGGAAATGGTGTAATTTTTACTACTGTGGTCACTTCCCCTCTAGTATCAAAAATAGCTGGGGAATATGGTTTGAAAGTAGTTGAGGTATTAACAGGATTTAAATGGATTAGACAGGCGGCATTAAAGTATGAAAAAGATCATGACTTCAAGTTTGTTTTTGGAATGGAAGAAAGCCACGGATATTTAATGGGTAACCATTCAGGCGATAAAGACGGGATTTGGGCATCTCTGGTCTTTGCTGAATTGGTGGCATCACATAAGGCAAACAACCTGACACCACTTGACAGGCTTAATCAGATTTACCTGCATCATGGGACTTATCTTGATGTACTTAAGACTCGCACTTTCTCAGGGGCTGGAGGAATTGAGAAAATTCAGCAGCTTATGAAAATATTACGCGACTCACCTCCTGAAACTGTAGCAGGAAATTCTGTAGTTCAAATTACAGATTTTTTGCACAATACAATCACTTACACGGATAAGACATCTCCACCTAAGATTGGTCCCGGATTACCTCCCTCCAATGTTATTTCTATTGAACTGGATGACAGGACCAGAATAATTGCTCGGCCATCTGGTACTGAGCCTAAAATAAAATATTATTTTAATCTGTGCGGAGAGAATTCTTTAATATTAGAGAAGAAACTTGATGCTATTCAGCAAGAATTTCTCAGAGATTAATGAGCAGTAATTTTTTAAATAAATTTAAAAAGTATGTTTCAGTTTTGCTGACGCTTTTTCTGGCCTTACCATTGATGGGGCAAAGCCTGTTGGTGGAGAGGGCCGAATCTACAGTTGTTATTAACAGAGACAACCTGGTAAGAGCAAAAGCTGATGCACTAAAGGACGCTAAGGGGCAGGTTGTTATGCAGGCTGTTGCCAGGTATTTGGATTATAACAGCATGGTTTCTCTGAAACCACTTCTGAAAAAACATTTTTTCGAAAATCCGGACGATTTTATTGAATCAATTCGAGTAATAAGTGAAGGTAATACAGAGGATCTGAGTGAGTTCACGATAAACATTGAAACGCGGATATTTCAATCTCGAATAATATCAGCTTTCAGGAAATTAGGACTTCCTCCACTAGATGAACGCGTTCCATTCAGGGATTATTATTTGATTTATAATGCTGAGAATGAATTTCGTCAAACAGAATTTTTAACTAAGTTTTTGGAGCAACTGCACGCTCGTTTAAAACCCTATCGTATACGCACAAAAGATATCCTTGTTAATGAAAAATTTCTTCCAGTGAAAGCAGGCATGCAGGCTAGGCTTAATCTGCTAAAAAGCAATCATGACGAGCAAACTGACAAAAATTCATTTCCATTACTTGAACTAAAGTCCAGCAAAATTGCTGATGGAAATGATCCGCAACAACATAATCTGAAGACAGAGATAATCTTCTGGTCTCCGGAAAATAAACTTACTGATAGCCCAATAATTATAGCCAGTGCAACAGCCTTAATGCCCTATTCTTCCAAACAAATTGATAGTATCATTCCACAATTGCTTGACAGATTAATGCTCAACTGGACTCCTGTTATTAAAAAGGCCTTAATTTTTAATGAAGGAAGAGGAATAAAAGTGAAAATCAAATTCATAGGTTTATATGGTCCAGTTGAAGAGCAGCTGTTAGTTAAGACTTTGTTTCATAACAACCCTCGCTGGAAAAACCTGCGTCTGGATACGATTTCCAGTAATTTTGTTTCTTATAGGTCCCTTTATTTAGGAAATAAAGATAAAATGCTTAAGGAATTTATTCTACCTCCTGATTCACAATTTCAAATTTCCGAATTAAAATGGGAAGACAATTACCTTGTGGTAAACGTTACATGGCATGAATTGATTGCTTCACTTGAACCATATTTTACTTTGGATGAGGGTAATGATATTGATGAGGAAACTGAAGAAAATAATTTGCCCATTCCAGAATTTCAAGTTCCATTAAGTCCTTTCAAACAAACCTACAGACTGCCGTTGACGAGTACAGTTTATGATAATATCAGACATCGCGGTGACAGCACATTGTTCATGATAAAAGCAGATAAAGATAATGAATCATATGAAGAAAAAAATTTGATCAAAATAACCTGGAATCGTCTTGGTCCTACTCATCTGCAGCCAAAACTGACTATATATGATCACAATCGTAAACGAGTGAAGGGGTATCTGCTGAAAAGAAAAAAACATTTTTCTTTTCAATATATATTACCTGAAGGGAAAGATGCCTTTTATTTGAGAATTTCTGATGAGATAGGTTTTCTTGAAGGTGTTGCAGGCAGTTACCAGTCTTTCCGTTATATTTTAACAGTGAATTAAGTTGTTTGGGTCTTATGGGCAGTCTCAATTTTTTGTCTGGGCATCTGCCTGAATTTGGTTTTGCTTATGTTGAACCTGATTAATACATCTCCTATTGTCACCTCATCACCATCCTGCAGAAATCGCTGATCAATCCTCCTGCCGTTTACAGAAGTTGTTTCATGAATGTGCAGATTTTGAATTTTCCAGGTTTCACCAACCTTGTATATTTTTGCGTGACGAGAAGCAACTTCATTGCTTTCAATAACAATATCATTGGAATTAGATGTGCCCATGGTGTTCAGGTTACGAATTAAAGGGATTTTCTGCTGACTTCCGAGGAATGTAAGGATTGGGGTTCCTTTCTGAACAGGTCCTTTAAGTTTAGCGCTTGCCGCAGGTAAGTCTAAGCTCCCGTCAACATTGCGTTGCATATTGTCAGATGAAAGATCAGGGTTTCGGTAAAGCAGGACCATTTCCCCAACATCCAATATGTCATCATTACACAGTAGAATTCGATGGGAACGCCTTCGATTGATCAGCAGGGCGTTTTTATAGTTCTTGTCCTCCATCAGAAATGAATTTTGGTGAGGAGTCAGAGTAACTCTGTTTAAATTTGCAGATAAACGATACTTTTTCCCAGTATTAATCTGGGAAAGCAATTCAAGAGTTTGAACTTCGGGCTTAAGAGGGATGAACATACCCTGTTCACCAATATTTAATAATTGAAAACCAGGACTTGATGGTATCCTGACCTTTGGTTTTTGCAGCAGCCACAGAACAAATACAAGCAAAACTGTACCTGCAAATACCAGAAGGGACTCGGAAATTGTCAGAGAAGTTTCCTGACTTATTTTGAGGAAAAAATTATCTTGAAAGAATAAATCAAGTATCGCAGAGTGCGATACGTCTTGTTTCAAACCGTAACTCTGATCGACTTGATTAGCCGCCAGCAGGTTATTAACGTTTAGTAAACTGATAAATTCCAGGTATACACTAAGCAGGCATACCCGCAATAATCGACCAATGTGATAGAACATTAAATTTCATAGTACTGCAACAGCGCTGTACCAATTTTAATCACATCTCCTTTTTTCATGGATTGTTGATCGATCAAACGATAGTTAACCAGAACATCTCCTCCTGTGTCTGCACTCTCAATATAATTTTGATTCCCTTTCTTGAAAATATGTGCATGTGTATCACAAACTTCTGCATAACCACGTAATATGAGATTATTCTGTGAACCGTAACCCAGTGTAAATCTGTTTTGATCAAGAAGAAAAATTTGTCCTTCCTGCTTACCTGATAAAACTCTTATGGCAAAGGAAGTAACTCTATTTTCAGCAATTCCAATAATTAAAAAGATGCTGAAACCGGCAAGGAGCAAACCTGCTAGGTGTTCTGTACCGGTTAAATGATACTGCAGCAATAGTTCAAAAATTCCACCTCCGATTACTCCACCAATACCCCCGCTTATAATTCTTGGTCCTGAAAATCCAGATGCGGAGCAAAACAATTCTGAGGTGCCCGTAATTGATAATCCTAAAAGTGTCCAACTTGTTATACGACTGATCGAAGGTGAAATTTGTCCTGCTGTCAAAAAATTACCAATACCAAAACAAATCAGTCCGAAAATCGCACCTAGAAAAGCTCCTATAAACATTTTGAACAAAACACCCATCAAATCATGATGGTTCAATATTGAAGCTCTTGCCTGTAAAACCAGGCCCAGTCCAAGTCCAATTAAAGCACCTTCATAGTTAAATTCATTGATCCAGTTAGAATTTAATTCTGGAAATACTTTTGTGGAAAGAGCATCAAATATGTTAAATCCGCTTTGCAAAAGTGACCATCCAAGGACTCCTCCCAGAAGTCCAAGTAAAGAAGTATGCAATAGACGAATAGATTTCACAAAAATTTAAATGATATAAAATTTCCTTGGTAATTTAGTAAAATTAATGAACCAGGAAATATTCTTTAAAGAAACTTAGGGAATTATGTCAGAAGCCGACTAGCGATGTATGAAAATCGGAACTTGTGGATATGTATATTGTACTCACAGTTTCCTTTAAGCTCTCAGCTTTTTGACTCTAAAGCCAAGCATAATGGGAAAGCTTTATAACCACAAGTTTTTTTATTGTCGAGGCCTGCTTGATCCTCGTCTTCGAAGAAAAGTAGGAATGTCTAAATTTTGAAAAAATGCTGGATTATCAGTTTGATTTGCCCATTCCGGGATAAGGGGGCTGGTTTCAACTTCACTGGCCTCCGTTTCGCTATCTTTTTCAGAAAGAAGGTCTGGGTAGGAAAGTGAATTTGCACCAGGAATAGTCTTACCATTGAGATCGGCTGATTCCAAAGCAGAATCATGAATTGAATAAGTTTCTGCATCAATTAAATTAGTGGACGTCATGTCCAGAGGCAAATCCTCAAATGTTGAATTATTCTCTAAATTGGAATTCGAATCTTCATGGTCAATATTATCATCCAAAGAGGTTTCAATTTCGGAGGAATCAGAGTTTTCCATATTTTGCTGATTCATTTGAGTAATGGTGTTTTCAGATGATTCAGACTTCATTTCACTTGCTTCTTCAGCATCAATCTCCTCTTTTTCGGCTTGATCGTCAGATAATTGACTGGAAACGCCTTCATTATCAGAAAGAATAAATTCCCTGTTTTCTCCAGGTTGGATAATTTCATCAGAATCTGTGCTTTCTGTTTCATCTGGTTCATGAATATTACCCTCATCTTCAGTATTTTGTGAAGTATAATCATAGTTGTCTACAACCAGATTAGGATCGGTTACAACTTCTGATTTATCTTTTGTTTCAGCAAGTGCATCAAATGGCATGGCAGGAATACTAGCAGTAGATTTCTTCTCAGCTGCCTCATCATTTTCATCAAATCCGGTTGCGATTACAGTGATCATCATTTGATCTTCAAAATCCGGATTAATAGCTGCACCCCAGATTATTTCCGCATCTTTGTGACCGTGTTCTTTGATGAATGTAGAAGCTTCATCAACTTCCTGCATACCCATTGAAACTCCTCCAACAACATTGATCAAAATTCCGCGTGCACCGTCAATTCTATTGTCGTTTAACAGTGGGCTGTGCAGAGCTTGTTCTGCCGCATGTCTTGCTCTGTTTTCACCTGAGGCAAGTCCAGTCCCCATCACTGCTTTGCCTTTATTTGCCATTACGGTTCTAACATCCGCAAAGTCTAAATTTACCAGTCCGTCTCTGGTAATTAAGTCAGAGATACCTTGAACCCCCTGACGCAGTACATCATCTGCATATCCAAATGCTTCAGTCATAGGGGTTCGTCTATTGATGATACTGAACAAGTTTTCATTTGGTACAACTATTAATGTATCAACCCGGTCTCTCAATTCGCTTACCCCTCCACTCGCGACTTTACGCCGTCTTTTTGCCTCAAAGTTAAAAGGCAGGGTTACAACACCTACCGTAAGTGCTTTCATGTCTTGGGCAACCTGAGCCACCACAGGTGTTCCTCCAGTGCCTGTTCCTCCGCCCATACCTGCAGCAAGAAAAACCATATCAGCTCCTTGAAGGGAATCCCTGATTTCATCAATGCTTTCAAGGGCGGCGTTACGTCCTATTTCCGGTTTGGCTCCGGCGCCCAGGCCGCGTGAACACTGGCTGCCTATCTGAAGTTTCTGAGGTGCTAAAGATTTTCTTAAATCCTGCAAATCAGTGTTTGCCGCAATGAATTCCACACCTTGAACTCCTGATTGAATCATCCGATTGACGGCATTTCCACCACCACCGCCAACACCAACAACCTTGATGCTTGGCGTATCATCGCGTATAGGCTGGATATCAGAAAAATTTAGCATGTTACCCCCATGTTTTATTTATTAATTCAGGTTTAATACTGAAAAAAATGTAAATACTAAAAGAAATTTTGCATCCAGTCTTTCATTCTTCTGGACACTTTATGAAACAGATTTGTGTCGTCTCCAGCAAAATTCAGTTTTCCTTGATTGCTTGTTATACCATAACGTACAAGTCCTACACTTGTTGCATATTTAGGTGAATATATCATTTCACGCAAACCAGTAATATTTTCAGGAAATCCCACACGTACTGGTAAATTTAAAACTTGTGAAGCAAGCTGGTCTGCTCCGGGCATAATACATGTTCCTCCAGTAATAACTACTCCTGATGCCATCAAAGTATGAAAATGAGTTTTTTCAATTTCATGAGCAATCAATTCAAATATTTCCCTGAATCGATCCTCAATGATGCTTGCAAGCACTCGTTTTTTCATAGTACGGTTATTACGCCCCCCAACACTTGGTACTTCAATCATTTCATCTTCCTTAACCATGCTGGTCATGGCCACTCCGAAATTGTGCTTTATTTCTTCTGCTTCATGAAGTGGCGCGCCCAGGCCAATTGCAATATCATGAGTTAAATGATTACCACCCAAAGCTAAAACTGCAGTATGCACAATACTGCCTTCCGAATAAATTGTTACATCTGTGGTGCCTCCACCTATGTCAACCAGTACCACCCCCACTTCCTGCTCATCCGGACTTAGTACAGCCTGACTTGAAGACAAAGGCTCCAAAACTATGTCTTCAACATCAAGTCCGGACTGGTTGCAGCATTTAATTATATTTTGCGCGGAGGTTACTGAACCGGTCACAATATGTACATTCACCTCCAAACGTGCCGCTGCCATGCCAAGCGGATTTTGTACTCCATCCTGGTCGTCAACAATGAATTCTTGAGGAAGAATGTGTAATATTTCTCTGTCATTCGGAATCAGGACCTGAGCAGCGTCTATTACCCTGCGAATGTCTTCATCAGTTACAATTCGGTTATGATAAACTGTAACCATTCCTCTGCTGTTTTGCCCCCTGATATGATGGCCTGCGATTCCCGCATAGACGGAACGTATCTGTGTTCCACACATTAACTCACATTCTTCAACCGCTTTCTTTATCGCTTTAACTGTTTTTTCAATGTTGACTACAACACCTTTTCGCAATCCTTCTGATTTTGCAGTTCCAACTCCAACCACATTCAGTGCTTCAATATCATCTCCTTCAACAGCAATTGCACAGATTTTTGTGGTGCCAATATCAAGCCCAACAATCAGATTATTGCTTTTAGTTTGCGATGGCATCCATGTTCCTCGACTTAGAAATTTATTTTCTTACTGGAAAAATTTTTTAAAAAACAAAAAGAACCCTTGGTCGTTTGCAATTTACTGTCCATGTTATTCCCGCATTAGGACTGTGATTGATAATTTTTCACTTAGTTCAGATAACTAAAACATTTTTATTGATTCTAAGTTGCTGGATAAAAAAATTAATATATTAAAATCCAAATGATATCAATGTTTTATCTGGAAAAAGAACAATTTTGGGATTTAATTCTATATTCATTTGCAATTGGACAGGGCGCATCTTGCAATCTATAATTCCCGCAAAAATATCCTGCATCTTTCAAGTCAGTTCTAATTTCTTCCAATTCTGCAGTTTTCCCATCATTATTAAGGGGGTAAATTTTACCCAACAAAACCATAAAACGTTTTGTATTTCTGGAACTTACAGCACGACAGACCCTCTGTAATTCAAGACGTTCATCCGTTGGATATACGTATCTTCGCTGCTGGCTGCATCCCCCCGATGACAGGATTAACAGGGAGGTAAAAGCCATCAACAGTATTTTCATTGAAATAGTATATACCCATTCAATTAACAATGGTAGGACTAAATGAAAAAATAGTAAAAAAAGTTCAGGTGGGCAAGAAAAGTAATTATTTCAATTAAATAACTGCCTTACTTTGTTGAGGTGCTGAGAGGAACATACGGCAACCACCCTGTTATGAGGTTGAATTTCAGTTGAACCTACTGCCACTTTCCAGACTCCGTCCTGTTCGACACCTCCGATCAAAATATTATGCTGGCGAAAATTTTTCGCTAATTTGTTTAAAGGTTTGCCTGCAATTTCTGAGCCCGGTGCAGCAAATAGTTCTATCACTTCAGCATCAACTCCATGAAGATGTGCCACTGATAAAAGTTCATTGCGACGTACAAATTTTAGTATTTCATTTGCAGCTGAAATTTTTGCGTTAAGTGCAATGTCCAGCCCGATTGTGGATGCTAAAACAAGGTAATCTTCCTTGTTTACCAGAGCAATCGTTTTTCCATATCCTCCTTGTGGGTCTCTATTATTTCTGTTCATCAAGTGTTTAGCCAGCAGACAACTGACAATATTAGTTTCGTTATCTCCTGTTGTGGCAATGAAAGATTCTGTAGTATCCAGACCTGCCATAACGAGTATATTTGCGTCTGTTCCGTCCCCGTGGATTACTTGTGTGTTTTTTAAGTCAGAGGCAAGCTCCTCAGCACGTTCAGGATTATTTTCAATCAGAATAATATCCACTTCTTTTTCCAACAGCTGTGCAACTCTCCTTCCTACTAAACCCCCACCAAGAATCATCAGACATTCAATTTTTTTATGCTCTATTTTCATCATATCCATCAATGGCATCATATCCTCCTTACGCGACATGATGAATACCTGGTCAAATGGACGAATTTGTTCTTCAGCTTGAGGAATTATTGTAGAAATTCCACGTGCGATAGCCACTACCCTGAAAAAAAAATCAGTGTGAGTTTCAGAAAGCTCTTTTGGAGTTTTGTTTAAAAGTGGGGAGTATTCATTAATTCTCATAGCAAGTACAAGCATATTACCCTCACCCACAGCTGTGAGGTCATTGCATGAAGCTCTTTTAACCAATCGGTATATTTCCTGTGCAACCAGTTCCTCTGGATGAACCATCAAATCGATCTTCAACTCATCCGGAGAGAAAATGCTGTCATCCGTAAAATCAAGGGAACGTGACCGGACAATTTTTCGATCGATACCAAATTTATCCGCGATCAGTGAAGACAACATGTTTGTGGAATCATTGTTTGTAGCAGCAATCATAAGTCCCATATCTTCCGCATTTGCCTCATGCCAGCTTGACAGCTGCATTGCATTTCCACATATCAGGCGGGCATCCAATGACTCTGAGGCATGTTCCAGTAATTCAGAATCAGATTCAATAACAGTAATTGGATAACCCTCATGAACCAAACGCTGCGCCAGGTGCATTCCCACTCCACCAATACCTAGGATAAGCGTATTTTCGTCTTTGGGCATACTCAAATAGTTAATTCATATTGTTGGACACGTGATTTATTATGCAGGGGATTTTTTGTGGAAAGGTCAACTTCGTAAAGTTCATCTGATTGTGTAACTGAATTAATTCCATAAATATCTTCCGGAAGCTGAGCTTCTTCCAGACAATGTCTGATCGCATTAGCAATCCATTTTTCAATTTTCAAAATTATAATTTTTTTTCTAAGTCGACCCTGAACATCACGGTTAAGTACACCGGGAATCGAGTTGCTGGTAATGAATTGATTCAGGTAAGGTGAATTCAGGTTCTCCCGTGCTTCCTGAGAGATTGTTGTGTGTGTGCTGTAGAAGAAAATATTTTCAGGCCGACATCGTTTTGATTCTGCTATTGCACTGATATTTGCCGCAATTGTACCTCCTGTGCGTACCATATCATCGAGAATGAAAATATCACGATCTTTCAGCAGTTCCACATCTTCACTGATGTTAACTGTTACGTCCCGCTGGCCGCTCCGAGTTTTTTTGAATGTAACCAATACTGAATTATGAAGACCACTAAACTCTCTCACACGGTTCACAAATTCTACTGCTCCTTCATCGGGTGCTACAAACCCTACATGTTCGCCGTAGTTCCAGAGCCGCACAAGACCTGAACGGAGAATGTAGTTTGCAATCAGCGGAGAAATGTCAAGATTCAACAACGGTGGAATATTGCGTGTATTTCCTTCAGGATAGACATTTTGATATATTTTACTCATCACATCAGGTTTATGGTTATGAACAGTCATCACGCAATCTACTCCTGATGTTTTTAACAGCTGTGCGTACATTTCCGCAGAACACGGCTGTCCTACAAATTTTTCTCGTGAGGCAAAATCAGTAACTTGCGGATGATCGAGAGTTCTTGGACCGCGGTCCTGAGCAGAGTAAAATAAATCAGGCTCTACTAAAGCAACAAATTCTGCACCGTTTTCCTTGGCTGCAGAAGCAATTAAATAATTGCGCATAGCCAGCTCGTTGCGAGAATAGTATGCAGAGTGAGAAGATACAATGTATACAGATTTGCCTTCCAGTCCATAACCAAGTGTTTCTTCTGTAACGTGATCCTGCAAAAATCTTGGACAAAACTCATTGTTGATAAATGTTTTAAGGGCAATTATATCTGAAATGTCATTTTCCTGGGAATGCGCATAACCTACGCCAAGTGCAAAAGGGGCGTCACTAACGTTTGATACAATGATGTGCTTGTTCACAATTCCGGTTTAATTATAGATTGATCTACTTTTCATTCCGTCTTATTCAGTATGCAATCGCAAAAAGCGCTCTTTGCGCAGAGGGCAATCCGGTTACCATGCATTCTCCAGGCTCAGGATTTTTTTCAAGCGGGAGACAGCGGATCGTTGCCTTTGTTTCCTGTTTAATTTGTGCCTCAACTTCTTTGGATCCGTCCCAGTGTGCCGAAATGAAGCCGCCTTGATTACTAATAATTTCCTTGAATTCTTCATAAGATGAGGCAGTCCTGGTGTTTTGTTTCCTATAATTCAAAGCCCGTTCAAACAGGTTTTGCTGAATCTTTTCCAGTAAATCTACAACATGTTGTGTGATTTGTTCAACTGGAACAGCGTTTTTCTCGCGGATATCTCTTCTTGCCACCATAGCCGACTGTTTTTTTACATCACGCGGACCAACTTCAATCCTTACGGGAACTCCCTGCTGTATCCAGTGAAAAAATTTATCGGCAGGCCTCAGATTATCCGAACTGTCGATTTTTATCTGGAGCTGATCAATTTTTTCTTTCAGTCGGTTTGATATTGTATCCGCAAACTCCTGGGTTTCACTGCGTTCCTGGTCATTATTAAAAATTGGAACAATTGCCACTTGAACAGGTGCTATTTTTGGTGGGAGTATCAATCCGTCATCATCACTGTGAGTCATTATCAAACCACCTATCATGCGTGTTGAAGCTCCCCAGCTTGTTGTCCAGACATATTTTTGGTTGTTGTTTCTATCAAGAAAATCAATTTCAAAAGCTTTCGCAAAATTTTGACCTAAATTATGAGATGTCCCTGACTGAAGAGCTTTACCATCCTGCATCATTGCTTCTACTGAATATGTGGATAACGCCCCGGGAAATTTTTCTGATTCAGATTTAATACCTTTGATCACTGGAATTGCCAAATATTCTTCCTGAAAAATACGGTAGATTTCCAGCATCCGTAATGTTTCTTCCTGTGCTTCCTCTGCTGTTTCATGAGCAGTGTGTCCTTCCTGCCAGAGAAATTCTGAGGTGCGCAGAAACAGTCTTGTGCGCATTTCCCAGCGCAGCACATTGCACCACTGATTTATCAGTACAGGAAGGTCCCTGTAACTTTGAATCCACTGGGAATACATGTGTCCGATAACTGTCTCTGAAGTGGGGCGAATCATCAGAGGTTCTTCAAGCTCTTTTCCTCCTCCATGTGTTACGACAGCACATTCAGGACTGAACCCTTCAACATGCTCCGCTTCACGTTCCATAAAATGCTTAGGAATCAACAAGGGGAAAGATGCATTAACATGACCTGTTTCTTTGAACATTCGGTCCAAACGGGACTGCATAGCTTCCCATATAGCAAAACCGGAAGGTCTGATTACCATGCATCCTTTAACAGGTGCATAATCAGCAAGCTGCCCGGCCGCAATTACATCAAGATACCACTGAGAGTAATTTTCTTTGCGGGGTGTAATGTTTTTTGCCATTTTGGCAGATATCTATCGGGAAAAACGAAAGGAGGTTCTATACCATCATTCAATGGAGAAATGTTTGCCGGAATGAATGGGCTTTGTTGGATTGAGCATTCAAAAATACAAATTTTACAGCATATTTACAAGGCCAATTTGAAATGCCGTAAACAATCGTAAATCTTGAAATAGTAATATTTCGTTCATTGCTTGAGCATGCATAAATCAAAGTATATCATTAACTTCAATTCTGAACAAATTTTTCAGTTGCCATAATTTAAGTTTAAAATACCAGAATATCATTTTTCTTGAAGGACTGATCATGAAGGCTATGATGCTTCACCATCCAGGAATGATTGAGGATGTACAGCTTAAATGTGAAACATTAGATATTCAGGAACCGAAAGAGTCAGAAATTTTAATTCGAGTAAAGTTTTGCGCTGTTTGCCGTACAGATTTACATCTAATTGAAGGAGACCTTCCTGTACCAGAATTACCTATAATTCCCGGCCATCAGGTGGTTGGAATAATAGAGGAGACAGGTGATTGTATAGATGAATTTAAGAAAGGTGAACGAGTGGGTGTACCATGGATGAGTTCAACATGCTGTCGCTGTGGGTATTGTAGAGGAGGAACAGAAAACCTTTGCGATCTTGCGCAGTTCACAGGACTTGATCGCCATGGTGGATATGCGGAATATATTACAGTACCAGGTCAGTTTGTTTATAAGCTGCCTGATGAAATAGCTGACCATCAGGCGGCCCCATTACTTTGTTCCGGAATTATTGGGTATAGATCACTTAAACTCTGCGGGTTACGGTCCGGACAGAAGTTGGGAATATTTGGTTTTGGAGCGTCAGCACATATTACTATTCAGGTTGCCATCCACTTGAATTGTGAGGTCTACGTCTTTACACGAAGTGAAG
Organism: uncultured Pseudomonadota bacterium; assembly: GCA_913052275.1. Classification (GTDB taxonomy): domain Bacteria; phylum SAR324; class SAR324; order SAR324; family NAC60-12; genus Arctic96AD-7. The sequence continues at coordinate 42,378 of CAJXDX010000001.1, forward strand.
AACACAGGATCCATGCTGAGGAATTGGGCGCAGTTTGGTCCGGTGGCTCCAATGACGATCCTGGAACAGAACTGGACAGTGTGCTGATTTTTGCGCCGTCAGGTGTTTTAATGGTGGACAGCCTGAAAAATTTGCGCAAGGGGGGAACTGCGGTTTCAGCCGGTATTCACATGAGCGATATCCCAAAGTTCCCTTACCGCCTTCTTTACGGAGAAAGAGTAATGATGAGCGCCACAAATGCCACCCATCAGGACGGCTTGGAATTCCTGAAACTGGCCAGCGAGATTCCAATCCGAACGGAAGTGAAACTCTACCAGCTGGAACAAGCAAATCAGGCTTTGCTGGACCTCAAGCAAAGTCGTATAAAAGGAGCTGCTGTTTTGACTATTGATTAATTGCCTCTGGGCATATTTGCAAGTTGAAGTTGAAATTTTGTAATACTGACTATGCAAATTGTTGTGGGCCAGAAAGCAGCGAAGTCATTTCAGATTCACCGATCAAACTGTTTTTTTTGTTTTACAGTAGCTGGGGTTCTGGATTTATCAGTGTTTTGAAGATGTTCTTTCAGTTGCTCAAAAGTATATCCTGTGACTTGCGCGGCCGCTGAAATATCAGGAAAATTCTGACCCTCAACAGAAACTGCCCCACCTTCGCCTCCTTTTGAAGCAGTTTTTGACAAGGAATCGTTTCGAGAATTTTCGATTGGAGAGAGCAGGAGCTTTGCTTTTTCGGTGTCTCCGTGCTGTATAAGAGAAATGTACTGGCCAAGCGAAGGTACCATCTCAAACCATCCGTTTCCAGAATGATGAGTTTGAAACAGGCTCTGCAGGGTATTGACAATAGTGTCTGCAGATTCGTCCTGACTTGTTTCGAAACTTGCCAGAATATGAAGAGTCTCTGAAGAACCCTGCTGCAAGTTCTCCAAATCAAGATATGGATTGCTTCCAGAAGAAATTTTAACTCTGTTATTTCTTGAATCCTGAATGAAATAAACAGATTTCCCGTCAGGATGATGTTTGCGTTTCTGCTTCAGATTATAATTCTCGTCCATGCAATTTTTGCATGAAGATGTTTTTCCGTCTTGAGAATGTGAAGACATGTAAAATTCCCGCAGTGGCTTTCTTTCACCACATTCTTTGCATACCTTCTCAAGCAGATTTGCCTGTGATAATTTTGTATCCATGTTTTTAGCAAAAGAGCTCAGCTGAACTCTGAGATGAGCACATTTTCTGCAGAATGATGCCATCCCGTCATTGCAACGACCGTCAGGGAAAAACTCTGCCGAGCGTGGGAATTCTCCTCTGCAAATACTGCATAAACGGGTATATTGCTCTGGACCGAACAACTCTTCCTGAATAACTAATCTCATGCTTTAATACTGATGATGAATTGTTGAAAAAATATGAATTGAACAGGCCTGCCTTATGTTAAAGTTAACAATCCAATTCTCGGTTAAAAATAACAGAATTATTTGAATAGTCAAATTCTGAATGCAATAACTGTTCTGTAATTAATACTGTTCAAAAAATTTGCTTTCGCGCTTGAATCAAAAAATTAAGTACATTTAAAGAATGTCTTTTAAGAACACTTTTTGAATTTGATCTTGTATAAAAGCATAAGATTTTTTTAGTTTAATTATGAAAATGTCAGGGCACCTTTGGAAGAAAATCATTGTATATTATTTCATAGTATATAAACTGGGCCTGATGCATTAAATATCAACATGTAGCTTTGAATTGTTAACAAGTTTGTTTGATATGCAATATCAAAAATTTGATAACTCAGCTAGTAATTATCTTAAACACTCTGACCTTGATTATATAAATAATGTCCGAATCAAAATTTTGCAGTTTACTTACAAGGCAATCAGGCGAACCTCTTGCGGGGACAGCTCCTTTTGCAAAGCATTTCGTCTTCATTACATGGCCCAAAAAATACTGGCAATATGAGGCTCTTGACTCAAAAGGGGGTTTCCCGGAGGGTTTGAAAGAATGGATGAAGGCTCAAAGCGAAATAAGCGGAAAAGTAAGCATTCGACTTGTAAGCCGTAAAGAGCTGAGCAACGAAAGCGCAGACCTTTTTATTTATCCGGAAAAAATACATTATTCAAATATCCTTCCGGAAGAAATAACTGATGTTTTAAAGTCACATTTTCTGCATGAATCCAATTCGGGAAATACAACTGATAAAATAGAAAAAGATCATATTTTAGTATGCACCCACGGGAGGCATGATAAATGCTGTGCCAAATTTGGGCAGGAACTGGCTGATAATTTGCGTAATCATCTTAAAGATCAGCAGGATACTATTGAGGTATTGGATAGCAGTCATCTTGGCGGACACAGATTTGCGCCTACGATGATTGATTTTCCAGCTGGCAGAGCTTATGGACAACTTACACCTGAAGAAATTCCTGATTATTTAGAAAGTCGTAAGCAGGGAATGGTTTATGCCCCTGCTTATCGAGGATCAGTTTTTCTTCCTGAGCTTGTGCAGGTTGCTGAGGCTTATGTGCAACGTTTTCGCTCCAGTAAGCAATGGAATTGTCAGGTTAATATCAGTAATGTAGAAAAATTAAATGATGAAAAATTTGGATGTATTGCGTCATTTAACAGTCCCGAAAATAGTCTTGCATCACAAACTGATATTCCTGATGAATTACCTTTTACATTTAAACTAAAGGGATATGAAGGTCCAGCAGGATGTAATGGTCTCAACCAGCCCAAAATGAGAAAGTGCTGGGAGTTGGAAACTCCCCTTCCCGTAAATATCATGTGATGGAGTAAATATGGCAAACGAGGAAGAGCAGGAAAAAAAGGAAGCTGCCAACGCGGAAGATGATATGGATTCGTTGATGGACGAGTTGGAGGAACAGCAAACCAAACCTGAAAATATTGAAAGAAGTGAAGATCTGAGTTCATTAGTAACAGAAAAAACAGTTTCTTCAGATGAAAATCTTGATCAGATGCTTGAGTCTGCGGCGGATTCTTCCACTCCTGAGGCTGACGCCTCCTCAGATGAGGAAGGTGTAGATTTAAAATTGTTGCTGGAATTGCCTTTGACAATGACGTTTGAGGTTGGACGGGCAAAAATGTCTATCAGCAATCTTCTTTCACTCGGTCAGGGATCTGTATTGGATTTGCACCGCCTTGTAGGTGAAGACCTGGATATTTTAGTAAATGGCAAATTAATTGCCCAGGGAGAGGTTGTAATATCCAATGAAAAATTTTGTGCAAAGATTACCAACGTCATTCCACCAGAAGAGCGTGTGAAAAAAATGGCAGGCATGGATAAATCAAATTTGTAAAATCTGCAGCAATAAAGAAAATGTAAATATTTTTTAGACTCGCGTCATGAAGATGAATATATCCAATCCATAAACCAAATGTCTTCTATTGACTGGAAGCTTAGTTCTTATCATTACAAACTCCCAGAATCCCTCATTGCCCAGCATCCCACCCCGAGACGTGATCAATCAAGAATGCTTTTTCTTGATCGTTCAAAAGACATAGTTTCACATCGTAACTTTTCTGAAATAATTACACTTTTACCAGAAGACTCCTGCCTGGTGATAAACAACACCAGGGTTCTTCCTGTGCGTCTACCAGGAAGGCGAAAAACAGGTGCCAGGATTGAAGCCTTGCTTATTGAAGAAGTAGGTGAGGGACACTGGAGTGCTGTTATCCGTAAAGCCAAGCGAATCAGGCAAGGCGAACAGCTGGATTTTTGCGGTGGAGCACTTTGTGCGGTGGCTTTGGAAAGGAAGGATGGAGGTGAATGGCTACTGGAATTTGAAGAACCGGAATCTTTAAAAGAACGTTTGGAGAAGGTGGGACTACCTCCATTGCCGCCTTATATTAAAAGACAAAAGGCGAATGAAATTCAGAACGCTGAGGACAGAGAACGCTACCAGACCTGTTTTGCTTCCAAACCCGGTGCGATAGCCGCACCAACCGCAGGGTTACACTTTACACCAGAAATATTGAATGCAATCAGGAATCGAGGTATTGAGATTCTTGAAGTAACTCTGCATGTAGGTCTTGGTACCTTTACACCTATTGAAAAAGAGGATATCAGAGAACATAAAATGCACGCTGAATATTTTTCAATTTCTTCAAATTCCCTTCTTAAATTGCAAAGTTTTAAGAGATCGCGAAAACCAATAATCTGCCTTGGAACGACATCTGTGAGAGTTTTGGAAACTCTGGTACTAAACAATTTTAAAAAGAATTCAGGTTGGACAGATTTATTTATTTATCCACCTTACAATTTCAGGATGGTGCAGGGATTGCTGACGAATTTCCATCTTCCAAAATCAACCCTGCTGATCATGGTTTCGGCTTTTTATGGACGCGAAAAATTACTTGAAGCGTATCGCGTAGCTGTAGAAGAGAAATACCGCTTTTTCAGTTATGGAGACTGTATGCTTATACTTTAACTGAGAATTAATTGATTTAAGACAGTAGCCGTACTTCTATTAGGGGAATCACTTTAAAGTCCATTTTCGTGGTACTGTTTGTACTTAGGCAACTCGTCCTCAATTAAGTAATAATCAGGCTTGTCAATCATGAATATATGACTGATCGTTTTCAGTCCTGCAGTGGAATCCAGCATGCCTGCAGCTATGCTGATATTTTTTTCTCCAATCCTCTCATAAAATAGACTTGCACCGCACTCCTGGCAAAAACCCCTCCTTGCTTTATCCGAGGAGCGAAACCATTTCAATCCTGTGTCACTTATGAACTGAAACTTGGTTTTTTCAACAGAACTATAGGCAGCATAATGTCCGTGAGTGCGTCGACATTGTCCGCAATGACAGTTAATTATCTGACGCAATTGTCCGTAAATTTCGAACTTTACAGCTCCACATAAACATCCTCCCTGATATCTTGCTTCTTTAACTTTGTTCTCTTTTGAATCTTCTTTCATATCACCTGTCACACGATTTTCACGACGGTCTGATTTTGTGTAAATCTTTCCTGATGGTTTAACTTTTTCTGCATAACGACTCCTCATTTTGTTGCTGTAATCCGCACCCAGTGCAGGAGTATTTTTTTTAGATTTTGCCACTTTTTGCCCTCTCAGATCATTTTATTATTTTGAATTTTTTCCGTCAATACACATTCGTTAACTGATTGTATCATTCTTAATTACCTGCACTGTGTACCCTTCCAGCCAGGCACAACCATCAACAGGAGAAATGTAATCGGAAGGTTCTTTATCAGTATCAATTATCACCAGCCAGTTTTTTTCTTCAGGGACTTCAAATTTAACAGGCCGATCAAAACAATTGATCAAGACCCGTATTGTCTGTTCCGGGAATTCATTATTTGTTACTTCATAATGTAATGTTCGAACATGAGGTTCATGATCTTCCGGACCACCTGAGGCATTGAACCACTGATAATTGCTTTTTTTTGAAAACAGGAAAGGAAAAAGCTGTTTCCTCAATGCAATCATCATTTTGGTGAACTCAAGCAGTTTTAAGTTTTTTTTAGCCAGTGTCCAGTCCAGCCATGTTAAAGGTGAATCATGGCAATAAGCATTATTATTGCCCTGCTGGGTTCTGCCAAATTCATCGCCTCCAGCAAGCATGGGAATCCCGTTTGACAGCATTAGAAGGCAATGAAACATACACAGCTTACGGAATCGCAAATTCAATATTTGCTGATTGTTTGTCTCACCTTCAATTCCACAGTTATCTGAATAATCAGTGTGATGACCATCCTGGTTTTCTTCAGCGTTGTCCTCATTGTGTTTTGTGTTGTATGAAACCAGATCCATCATTGTCATTCCATCGTGTGATGCGATGAAGTTGATACTTCCCTTTCTTCCTTTCTCTGCAGACCCAAAAATCCCTGGACTGCCCAACAGCGACTCTTTAAGTTCAGCCATCATATTGTTCTCTCCCTGAACCGCACGTATTAATGTATCACGGTATTTGTCGTTCCATTCTGACCAATCAGCATGAGAAGCCGCTTTGCCCAGTTCATAACCTCCGGAAGCATCCCAAGGTTCGGAAATAAGCTTTATGTTTTTCAGTCTCGGATCATCTCTTAATTCCCAAAGTAACTGTGGAAAATCCATAATTTCCCCGCAAATATCCCTGTTAAGAATGGTTGCAAGGTCAAAGCGAAATCCGTCAACACCAATAATGTTTGACCAGTAATAAAGGCACTCAAGAATTAATTGCCTTGTTACATTGTGGGCGCATTTCAATGTGTTTCCACATCCGGAAAAATTCAAGTAGCTTCCGTCATTTTCAAGCAAATACCACTGTTCTGCCGCCAATGACTTTAAATGATCAACTGGACCATCTGCCCCAAATTCTGCTGTATGGTTAAAGACTACATCCAGCCAGATTTCAAGGCCTGCTTGATGGAATTCATCAACCATAGATTTAAATTCCTGCACAGAATCTTGAACATCTGCAGAGTAATTTTGTTTTGGTGCAAAAAACAACAGCGGTGAGTATCCCCAGTAGTTTAATAATGATTGCCTTTGTTTTGAGTTTGAATAAAGTGTCTCGTTTTCATCAAAATCAAAAACCGGGAGAAGCTCAATTGCAGTAACGCCAAGTGATTTTATATACGGAATGCAATCAACCAGACCCCGGTAAGTTCCGGAAAATGATGAATCTGTAAAGGTGCAAGAAGGGCTGCGTGTCATGCCTCGTACATGGCATTCGTAAACGATGCTATGCTCTTTTCTATGATTGGGACGTGGTGGACGGATAGGAGCGTTATCAGAAAACTGAGTTTCCGGAAAAATTACAGGCAATCTGCGCAGCCCATTAAACTTTTTTCCTGATTGACGTTTAATGATGGTGAGACTGTGATCATGTTTATCCACAGCAAATCCAAGAGGCATTCCCCATCTCTCTCCTCCACGGCTGTCCTTTGCATATGGATCGATAATAAAATGTGTGGAGCCGTCGGTTTTTTCTAATTGAATCAGATAAGCCAGAGATGTTGTTTCGGGACCATAAAATTCTGCTTCCCATCCCCATACATTTTCTGATTGAAAACTTAAATCCAGCTGAACGTCAGACAACAGGGCATGAGTATCTCCAGGCTGGGGCATGAAGTTTGGATAAAACAGATAGCGGATGGAAACTGTATCAGCTGCAGGAAGCCCAAATTGAATTCTGTTATTCAGCCAATGTCCGCCAATTACCGGTCTTGATAAGGGTCGGATTGAATGAAACATTGGTCAGTACAGGACAGAAACAGAAGATTTGATTAATGACCTGCAGCAGAAAACAATTTTTGCATTGCGTCCCGGGTTCCAGGAGAGGACGCAACAATCGGATTCCCTGAAATCAAACCATCATCTGCTAAAAAATCATTAGTCCACCCCCCGGTTTCCTGAACCATGCATAAACCAGCGAGACAGTCCCATGAATTTATCTTGTATTCATATATTCCAATATATCGTCCTGCGGCTACATAGGCTGTCATTAAAGCACATGAGCCAATGTCATGATAAACACCACCATTTTTGAACAAATAATCAAAAGCCTTCTGTGTGGCTTCAATAGAACTGTTAGGTGAATAACCCAACCCGACTATGCCTTCTGAAAGAGAAGTTGCCTTACTGGGCAGCATTGGCTGTCCGTTTAGAGTGGCTCCATGTCCACGATGTGCTGCAAATAATTCATCAGAACATGGTGAGTAAATAACACCTATCTCAATTCTGTTTTTTAAGACATAGGCAATAGATACGCACCATGATGGAATTCCATTTAAGAAGCAGCTTGTACCATCAATAGGATCAACCACCCAGATGCCCTCGGCATCCAAGTTTCTTGTTCCGCTTTCTTCTCCAAGAAATCCATCTTCAGGAAATAATTCTTCCAGTTTCCCTCGTATCATCTTTTCAACCTCATGGTCAGCTATACTCACCCAGTTCTGTGGCCCTTTTTTTTCTGTTTGAAGGTTTTTATTGGTCCTGAACCACTGCATTGCATATAAACCGGCATCTCTCGCCAGTACCTGGGCAGATTGGAATCGGTTCAGAATCGGCTGATCTCTAATTTTTCTCATCGGATGAAATCTGTTTCACAAATTTAGAGTCGTTTCTATATGTGATTAAGAGGTAAAAGTCTAAATTACGACCATATTTTTCATTCCAGCGAACGAGGGAATACATTATTGCAGTAACTTACAAGTTCCTGGAATCCTTCTTTCACTGGAACAACGATTTAAACATTTTAATCGAAAATGAATAATTTTTATCATTTCAATTTTTATCGCACTATTATGCATCTAATCTTACAATTCAAAAAGGTTTGTTTGCCAGCAATTTCTTCATCTGATCTTTGTATAATTGATTGTTTTTTTAATTCACAAAAAGCATCTTGTTCAAATAATAATGGATATTTTTCTTATCGGCAGCAGACTTTTTTAGTTAAAGTTAAATTATTTGTTTCTTTTTTATAGTTCGATTTGCTCCGATCATACATTTTGGCCGGAAATGTGAAGGTGTAATTGCTGGCTAAACTTCACAAAAGCAAATGTTCAGTAGTTTACGTAATAAAATATTGCTTGTCGTTTCTGTATGTGCGTCGATCACACTGCTGGGTTTTTTGGCAGTGTACTGGCTGACACTGGAACAGCAGAAGTCTTTGCAAAGGCATCACGATCTGCCTTCAATTTCCCAAACATGGTTTCAGCTTAATAACGGCATACATCGAGCAGCCCATGCACAACAGGCATGGTTGAATAACAGTGATTCAAAATTTCTCCAAGAGCGTGACATGTCCTGGGGGGAGCAAATACATCCTGCTTTCAATTTGCTTGGAAAGCTTTATAAGGATGCTCGGATATGGGAAGGAGAACGATCTGTAGAGAGGAGTGTTTTTTATGACTTGAGGTTAATGATCCTGGAACTGGAAAATCTGCAGCATAAAATTGTTTCACGTGCACAGGAACTTGGTCCAGAAAAAGCTCTGATTGCCTGGTCAGAAAATGAAAGGCCTCTGGTTCAGAATATCAGCAAGCAGGTTGAAATTCTCTTGCGCTGGCAAACTGATTTTGCACGTCAGCAAGATTCAAGTCTGAAACAGGGCTTGTTAGGACTGGGGATATGGATCTGGATAGTTGCTTCCATAGTCCTGCTGACGGTTTTTGTTTTAGCAGTTTTTTTTGCAAAACGAATCACTGACCCATTGAGAAAATTGAGAAATGCAGCACAGAAGGTAACCAGAGATTATTTTATTAATCAAAAAATCAAAGAAGCTGAAATACAGGGTAAGGTAGAAAAACCCCATGATAATTTGGATGAGGTGCAAACCCTGACCGACGCTTTTCAGAAAATGGAATCTGTCATCCGGGAGCGTACTGCATTGCTGGAAGCTTCAAATCGCAGGCTTGATCAAGCAAGTCGTGCCAAGGGGATGTATCTTATCAGCATGTCGCATGAATTGCGCACTCCTCTTAACGCAATAATAGGATTTGCGGAAGTTTTGCTTGAATCAGGAAGAGAGCAGTCGCTGTCTGAATATCAAGTTGATCGTCTACGCAGAATATTAAAAAGCGGGAAGCATCTGCTGGAACTGATCAATTCACTTCTTGACCTCTCTAAAATTGAATCCGGACAAATGGAGTTGCAAAAAACAGAGTTTGATATAGAAAACTTGCTCAGGGACGTGGTGGAATTATTGGAGCCGTTGATGCAGGAAAAGAGTCTGCACCATGAGCTTATTATTCAATCCGAACAGCAGATTATGCTTTATACTGACTACGGCAAACTGCGTCAGGTATTGATCAATCTGCTGGGGAATGCAATAAAATTTTCAGATCCTGAGGGACACATCGGGATCAATTGCCGGAAAGATGAAACAGGCATTTCAATAGCAATTGAGG
>CAJXDX010000002.1 GCA_913052275.1 uncultured Pseudomonadota bacterium
CAGTGAAATTTGACTGCCAGACACGCTCCCTAGTGATCTCAGGGCCAAAATCCCATTCGTGATTACCTAGCACCATGTAATCTACACCGACAGCATTCAGCATATCTACGGTACTCTTTCCTTTATCCAGTCCTGAGAGCAAAGACGGAGAATATGCATCCCCCGCATGAATCAACAAGGAACGTATATTCCTTTTTGTTTTCTTTTTGAAAGTCTTAGCCACACTTGCAAGTTTAGCATATCCTCCTCTTCCATCTTCGGAAGTGAATTCTGGCATATCACCTGTGAGAATGAATCTAATTGTGGCTGTTTCGTCTGCCTTTACAGCCATGGGCGCAAAAGCAATCATCCCCATTAAGAGGCCTGAAAATAATTTTTTTAGTCGCATAGTTTTCTCCTTAATGTTTAATAGTAGAATTTTTTATGCACTGCCCAGAGCATCTGCCTGAACATGTGCAAAATTAGCCCATTCGTAAAGAATGGAAATGAGACCTGATGGAAATCAAAATTATATTTGCAATAATTTAGAGAGTCTACCTTGCTTCGATGAAATCTTTAAGCTACGATGACGGAATATTTCTACAAAAATAATTTTCACCAAATCAACACACAAAGATAATTACTCCAGTTAAAAAAAAGTTTCCACCAAAAAATGACTATTTCTTCTTTCACTGATTCTAAAATTCAAATTCTTCCGGAAACCTTAATTAATAAAATTGCAGCAGGCGAGGTTGTTGAGCGTCCTGCTTCGGTTGTCAAGGAATTGCTGGAAAACGCCATTGACGCTGGAGCAACAGACGTGCATGTGACTGTAAAAAACGGAGGAAAGGATCTGATTTCCATTCTGGACAACGGCAGCGGAATGAGCGAATCTGATGCCCAGCTCGCGGTGGAAAGACACGCAACAAGCAAAATATATAATGAAGACGACCTGTTCCGCATCAGCACACTGGGATTCCGCGGCGAAGCACTGGCTTCAATTGCATCAGTTTCTCATTTTGAGTTGCTGACATGTAATGACGAAAACCAGGGGGGGACCAGAATTCTTATTAAAGGTGGATATCTTGAGCAGCTCAGCAAGATTGGATTCCCGAAAGGAACAAAAGTCACAGTGGAACGCCTTTTTTTCAATACACCGGCAAGATTAAAGTTCCTTAAAACCACAGCCACAGAACTTCAGCATATTCAGCTGCATATTTTACAAAAATCCCTTGCTAATCCGGATATTCATTTTCGACTAACACACAATAGGCAACTGCTGCTCAATTTACCTGGGGGACAGGGACTGCAAACACGCATTCAGCAAATATTTGGTGAAGAGTTTTTAGACACTATTTTTCCGGTAAATCATGAGGAAACATCTCTGCTTTTTTCCGGATTTATCTCATTTCCTTCAAAAACCAGAAAAAGCAGACGCTGGCAGTATATTTTTGTGAATGATCGAAATGTCAAATCTCCTGCTGTAAACCATGGGATTTACGATGGTTATGGCGTCTTTCTGGGAAAAAGCCAGCATCCTGCTTTTTTTCTTAACATTCATTTAGATCCAACTGAAATAGATGTAAATGTGCATCCGGCCAAAACGGAAATTCGTTTCCGTAACAGTCAGCTGGTTCACACAATTCTGGCAGACCAAATTTCCACTGCCCTGAAAGAATGTGCCAGCCGCAGGTTTTTTGGCCGGGAGCATTCACAATCCCAAATGTCGTACACTGGAGTTTCAGGGCAAATTGAAATGCCGATGGAAGACCCGCTGCCTTTGGAGGGGAAAAAATCATCAAATACACAGGCATCAAAGAAATCTCGTCTCAAAATTGAAGCAAGAGAGCTGCCACCCAGAGGTTCACTCAGACAGGCTGGATCAGCAAAAAAAGCATTCCAAAATCAAGAAACTGTATCTGCCAGCTCAACTTTTCCGGACAGCAAAACAAAAACTTCCATTTCTACCCAAACATCTTTATACACACCTTCAAGTTCGGAAAAGAAAAATTTTGCTTCCGGAAACAAGGTAAGTAATCTGTTCCTGATTTCTCCGCTTCCTGATGTACCAAAAAATATTCGGGTTCTGGGGCAGTTCCGGGGAACTTATATCATTGCCGAAAATGATGCTGGACTGGTGCTCATTGATCAATGTGCTCTTCACCAACGCCTGCTTTACGAGACATTTGTTGAAGCAATTCAAAAAAAAGAAGTCCCGGTTGAAACTTTCAAAGCTTCATTATTGTTGGAACTAACTCCTCAGGAATCTGTACTGCTTGAACAACATTTAGAACCTCTGTCACTTTCCGGATTTGCTGTAAGTCCTTTTGGAGGAAGCACCTTTGCAGTCAATTCTATTCCAAAGTTTCTGGTCGAGGATCAAGTTAAAAAAGTGATTAGTGCAATCCTGGATAGATCGGCACTTTTTGGAAAAGGTGGACATGTTGAAGAAATATTAAGGGATATATCTCTGACAGTGGCAGAGTTTGCCTCAATAAAATCAGAGCAGGTACTTGAAATGGCAGAAATGGAATGTTTGCTTGCCCAGTGGGAAGTGTTGGGAAGCCCGTTATCCTCCCTGCAGGATACCCCGTTTTTAGTTGAACTTTCTGTGCAGGAACTTGAAAAAAGGTTAAGGCTTTGAGTATTTAACCTTTCTCAAAAATGTTAATTGACTTGATCATGATTTGCCTCGAAATGTTAGAATGTTTGCGTTGACACTAAATCACTTTTGGCAACGATTTTACTTTAGATGCAGTCTTGCAAAGCGGCTGTATGTTTGCTTAAATCTTCAGTGCTTTGCTTCATAAATACGTAAAATTCTCTTACTGAAAAACGTTATGATTTCATATAGATCTCTCGAAACTGCACTTAAATAATATGTATCCTGAGAATTCTTTTCCTAAGACTTAACGATAAGTTTGAGTAAAAAATGTCAGAAAAAAATCAGCATCACAGACTGATTATACTTGGTTCGGGACCTGCCGGGCTGACTGCGGCTATCTATGCAGCAAGAGCAATCTTAAAGCCTGTGGTAGTCTCCGGACGTGAAGCCGGAGGACAGCTGATGATAACAACAGATGTTGAAAATTATCCAGGCTTCCCTGAAGGAATTAAAGGCCCAGAAATGATGGAGCTGCTGAAGGCACAGGCTTCGCGATTTGGGACCAAGTTTTTATCCGGGGATGTGGTTGAGGTTGATTTAAGGCAACGCCCTTTTAAACTGAATTTGGAAAACAAAGACACCCTGACGTGCGATTCGCTGATTATTTCATCCGGTGCTTCCGCACGCTGGCTTGGTTTGGACTCAGAAAAAGAATACAGCGGCAAAGGGGTTTCAGCCTGTGCTACCTGTGATGGTTTTTTCTTCCGTGATCAGCATGTTGGAGTTGTTGGCGGAGGAGATACTGCCTTAGAGGAAGCTCTTTATCTGGCAAATATGTGTAAAAGTGTCACACTGATTCACCGGCGTGATGAATTGCGAGGTAGCAAAATCATGCAGAAACGCGCCATCGATCATGAAAAAATATCGTTTTTTTGGGATACCGTTGTTGAAGAAGTAGTAGGCAACCCCGAAGACGGAATGACTTCACTTAAAGTGAGGAACGTCAAAACTGATGAAGTTTCCGAACATCCATTTACTGGATTGTTCATTGCAATAGGACATACTCCAAATACCAGTTTATTCAAAGATCAGCTGGAACTGGATGAAAACGGTTATATACAAGTGACTCCCGGTACTACTTATACATCGGTCGAAGGAGTTTTTGCATCCGGAGATGTTCAGGACCATGTTTATCGGCAGGCAGTTACAGCTGCCGGTACCGGATGTATGGCTGCAATAGACGCTGAGCGTTGGCTTGCTGAACATTTCGGCTAAATAATTATTTACAGTCTTTAATTCAAATTTAAAATAACTTCTATTAAAAAATAATTTAAAAAAACTAATGCAAATTATAAAAAATCATGAACAACAAATCTGTACTTGCGGTCGTTACAGCCCAAACTGCTGTAATTATTGGATTGCTCTATTTACTATGGAATCAGAAATCAAATGAATTAATCTTAAATAAAAACATAATACTCTTAATAGCAATTTTTTCAGTTGCACTACTGTTAGCGGTAATATTACTGCAAACAAAAAAATCAATTGTCAGCAAAGATAATGTAAGGAAGGACGGCACAGTAAAATGGTTCAGCCCAAGTAAGGGCTTTGGTTTTATTGAACAGGACTTTGGTGATGATCTCTTTGTCCATCAGTCTGAAATACGTCAGTCCGGATTTCGTTATCTGAATCTTGGGGACCGAGTTGAGTATGTAGTAGGATCCGGGAAAAAAGGGCCCGTTGCTCTCAAAGTAATCCGGACCAGGCCTGCTGACCCGGAAAAATATGAAACTTTTATTGAAGAACCAGACGAGGACAGGATTAGGCAGGTTTCTTAAAGGAGCATATCTCAAGCATGAAAAGAGAAAAACTAGTTTTAGCTTATTCAGGCGGTCTTGATACCTCGGTAATCGTACATTGGCTGAATAAGCAGGGATATGAAGTAATTGCTCTTTGTCTTGATTTAGGACAAAAAGTGGAAGACTTGGATGAAATCCTTGAAAAAGGCAAAAAAGCCGGCGCTGCAAAAGTTCTGGTAGAAAATGTGGAAGAAGAGTTTGTTAAGGATTATGTGTTTAGCTCCATTCACTGGAATGCCTTATATGAAGGTACTTATCTGCTTGGGACTTCCCTGGCTCGTCCACTGATTGCCAAAAAACAGATTGAAATTGCAGAAAAGGAAGGTGCTTCTGCTGTATCCCATGGTGCTACAGGCAAAGGCAATGATCAGGTTCGATTTGAGTTAAGTTATTATGCACTTAAACCTGATATTCGAGTGATTGCTCCCTGGAAAATTCCAGAGTTTTACCAAAAATATCCGGGGCGTTCTGAATTACTGGACTACGCAAAAAAATTTGGCATACCTGTGAAAGCCACCAAAGAAAGCCCATGGAGTTCAGATGAAAACCTGATGCATATCAGTTTTGAATCAGGAATGCTGGAAGATCCATGGCAAGCTCCGCTGCAGGAAATGTTTGAATTATCAAAGTCTCCTCAAAAAGCACCTTCTGATCCTCAGGAAATTCTAATTGAATTTAAAAATGGGAGCCCAACAGCAATTGACGGTAAAAAGTACTCTCCTGCAAAATTGCTGAGGCAGCTCAATGAAGTAGGCGGAATGCATGGAATTGGCAGAGTCGATATGGTGGAATCACGATTTGTAGGTATGAAAAATCGCGGTGTCTATGAAACTCCTGGTGGAACAATATTGCATATCGCACATCGGGCAATTGAGTCAATTACATTAAACCGCGGAGTGATCAATTTGAAAGATTCGCTAATGCCACGATTCGCACAATTGACCTACGATGGTTTCTGGTTTTCTCCTGAAATGGAAATATTACTTGATATGGTTAAGAAAACTCAGGAACCAGTGAATGGCACTGTTCGTCTGGAACTTTACAAGGGGAACTGTACGGTTACAGGACGCAAATCACCCAATAGCTTGTACGTTGAGGACATGGCAACAATGGAAGCAGATCACGGTGCTTATGATCCAAAAGATGCTGTTGGCTTCATCAAGCTTCATGCACTGCCACTCCGAATTCATGCAGGCCTGAAAGCAAACTCTAAACACTAGAGGAAGGCTTTTCAAAATCATCTTTCTTAACCATGAAAGAAGTATGAAGCTGTACAAACTGTTTCAACTGCTAACGGTGGTATTTTTCCTTTCCACCTGCTATCTGGTTTATCTCCTTTACATTTCACCGGAAAAAAATCTTCCTGCTCCCCAAACTGCCAAAATGGAAGTAAGTGTTGTTCCCGGGCCTGCGGAACAGCCGCCTGCAAATCCACAAATTTCAGAAGAGGAAATCCAGCGACTACTTGATGTTGAAAATGAACAGAAAGAACTTATTCTGCTTTTTGAGCGAGTTTCAGCAGATCTGAAAGATACCAAAAGATCAAAACAAATACTGGATCAGCTTTTATTGGGAAGGTCCATATTGAGTGATTTTGGCAAGAGTTTTTTAAACCACAAACTGTTCAGAAAGGCAGGCGGGTTTTTGAGCTATATGCGTAAAAAAACAAAAACCTATTTGAGTGATGGGAAACTGGTTATTAATCCTGCAGGAATCAAGAAAAAAGATTTGGATATTTTCCGGAAAGAAATGACAAGCTGGCTGCTGGCTCGAAAAGACGCAGAAATAGAGGCCGTTGCTAGATTTTTGAGTTTTTTCTTTGCAGAAACACTGTATGACATTCCCATGACTATGCTGGCCTCTCGTATGACTCCTGAACTGGAGGAAATTGATTACAGTAGTCCTGTACTGTTGAAAAACGTTCTCACCACCGCAAGCCGTGATTCCAACGGAGAAATGAATGAAAAAGATCCCGCCAGTATTGAAAAATATACAATGTCACAGCAATTCTTTTTTCGCAGAGGTCCACAAATTACCGGAAAAGCCATTGTATTTTTGAAAGCTTACCTGAGCTACACCGATATTTAACAATTCTTAACATCACAGGCAGAGCAGACTCCACCCTTTCAGCTTGGTTCCGGAATACAGAGGGACTCAAAGATTCGATCTTAATTAAAATGTTACAAAAAAATGGAAATAAGAATTCTCAGCTCAGATGATGTCCGTAAGGCCCTTCCGATGAAGGAAGCAATTTCCGGGATGAAGCGAGCATTCAGCCGCTTATCTTCCGGACAGGTGGAAATGCCTCTCCGCAGCCGCGTGCCGGTTACTGACCAGGATGGTGTGCTGCTAACTATGCCTGCTGCACTTCCCGAAGACGGGGAGCTGGCAGTAAAGCTTGTAACTGTTTTTGGTACAAATCCCGGACGAGGATTCCCTCTGATTCATGCAGCAGTAATTGCACTGGATATTAATAATGGTCGAATCAAGGCACTGATGGATGGAGAAGTTTTGACAACTGTTCGTACCGGAGCGGCAGTTGGTGCCGCAACAGATATACTTGCTCGGGAGGATGCTTCCACAGTTGGAATAATAGGCAGCAGCAAGCTAGCACAATCTCAACTGGAAGCAGTTTGCACTGTACGCTGTATTGAACAAGTGCGGGTTTTCAGCCCCAATCCAGAACATGCCCAAACATGTGCAGAGGAAATGTCCGGAAAAGGGCCTGTACCTGATGATGTTCGGGCAGTCCCATCATCAAAAAAAGCTATTAACAATGCGGACATTGTCTGCACAGCTACAACTTCCACTACACCTGTAATAGCCTTTGAAAACCTTAAACAGGGTGTGCATATAAATGCAGTAGGTGCATTTAAACCAGAAATGCAGGAAATTGATGCAGAGACCATTGTCAATGCGCTTGTTGTTGCAGACTCACGTGAGTCTGTTCTTGCAGAAGCAGGTGATTTAGTAATTCCCATCAATCAAGGTTTAATCACACCGGACCATGTTCATGCTGAAATTGGAGAACTGAACAACGGTACAAAAACTGGTAGGACTTCTGCTGAGCAAATTACATTATTTAAGTCATGTGGTGTTGCTGTGCAGGATGCCGTTTCCGCCAGTATTGTCCTCAAAAACGCTGAAAGAGAAAATTTCGGTACTCTAGCCCATATTTAGTCATGACTGTCCCTCCAAAAACAGCCTCCGCAGTAATTATCGGCGGAGGAGTTATGGGAGCAAGTACAGCTTATCATTTGGCAAGCCGTGGTCTTAAAGATGTTTTACTGATTGAACGGGAGCCTTTCTTCGGCACAGGGGCAACTGGCCGCTGCGCAGGAGGTATTCGTTATCAATTCAACACTGGTGTAAATATTCGGCTTTCAAATGCAAGCCTTCCCATGATTGACGCATTTGAAGAAGAAACCGGGCAGTCGGCTCTGGTTCATAAATGCGGATACATTTTTGTATTAACTTGTGAAAAAGATGTGGAAGTATTTCAAAAATCTGTGGAACTTCAGCATTCTTTAGGTGTCAATACAGAATGGCTTGACAGAGATGAAATTCACAGTATAGCAGATCCTTGCCTGTTCCCGGATGCCTTGGCAGGAACTTTTAATGCTGATGAAGGTTTGGCTGACCCGAACAGCATTGTGATGGGCTATATCAATACAGCACAAAAACAAGGGGCTACCTGTATTACAGATTGCTGCGCAACTGAAATTGTTCTCAAAGGTAACAAAATCAGCAAAGTTAAAACCAGTTCAGGTGAAATTCATACCGAGTGTGTCGTGAATACCTGTGGACCATGGAGTGCTGCTTTAGGAAAAACAATTGGCCTTGAGATACCTGTTTCTCCGCTCCGGCGGCAGTGGTTTGTTACGGACTCACTCCCGGCACTGCCTGCAGAATTTCCTTTTGTGATAGATTTTTCACAAAGCCTTTATTTTCATCGTGAAGGTTCTGGACTGTTAAGCGGCATGTCTAATCCGAAAGAAATAATCGGAGAGGATCAAAGTATCGATCCGAAATGGGAACTGGAACACATAGAAGCTGCTGTGAAACGCATGCCCATGCTGGAAAATACTGGAATTCGGACAAGACAGGCAGGACTATATGAGATGACTCCTGATGCTCATCCCATTATCGGTTCAACACCAGTGGATGGTTTTTACCTGCTCACAGGATTTTCAGGTCATGGGTTTATGCAGGGACCTGTTTGCGGAAAGCTGATGGCTGAAATTCTGATTGACGGAGATGCTTCCACAGTTGATATCAGCATGCTGGATTATAACAGATTTTCCGAAAACCGCTTAATTACAGAATATAACGTTATTTGAGTTCAGATTCTGGATTGCATCACAACGTATATTGGCTTAGGATGAAAGAAAATATGATTCAATTATTTTTGTAATCATTCAAAAAATTTAATGGAGATTATTTATGCTGTCAGACAACACAGTAAAAAAAATTTTGGAGCACGGACTGAAGCAGGGAGCAGACTTTACTGAAGTATTTGTTGAAGATACCGTTTCATCCTCAATCAATCTGCTAGACCAGAAAATTGACGAAATCAATTCTTCAAATTCGTTTGGAATTGGAGTGCGCCTGCTTTATGGGAACGAAGCATACTACGGTTACAGCAGTGATACGGAAGAAGGGAACCTTTTGAAACTTACGGAAAACCTCGGACAATCCGGTATGGAAGGTCAGCCGGGGGGACTACAACCGCTCGAACATCAATCAGTGGAAGACATACATCATGTAGCAATAAATCCGGACACAGTTAGCAAGTCTGAACGCGCTGAACTGTTGCGAAAGCTTGATAAAATAACCCGCAGTCATGGTCAGGATATCTGCCAGGTAAACGCAAACATGGCTGAAAAAAAACGTTCCGTACTAATCGCAAACAGTGAAGGTTTATGGTCCGAAGATACGCGCAGCTATTCCAGAATGAGGCTATCAGCAGTTGCTGAGAAAGGTGACGGCCCTCAATCAGCCGCAGAGAGTCCAGGTGTTTTGGGAGGTTATGAATTTTTTAAGAATCTGGATCTGGAGGAACTTGCCGAAAATGCCGCACAGTCAGCTCTGCGCATGGCAAGTGCAGGATATATAAATGGAGGGATATTGCCAGTGGTTCTAGGTAACGGATTTGGGGGCGTCATTTTTCACGAAGCATGTGGACATCCACTTGAAACAGAAGCAATACGTAAAAATGCTTCTCCTTTTTGTGACAAAATAGGAATGGAAGTGGGTCAGCCTATTCTTACAGCTATAGACGATGGAACAATCCCAAACAAATGGGGCTCATGCAATGTTGATGATGAGGGTACACCTACTCAGAAAACTGTGCTTATTGAAAATGGCATATTGAAAAATTATCTCAGCGACCGCATCGGTGCAGGTCAAGTAGGAATACCACGCAGTGGTTCAGCTCGTCGCGAGTCATATAAATTTGCTCCTGTTTCCAGAATGCGGAACACCTTCATTGCTCCCGGGCCTGACTCTGTAGACGAAATGATTCAATCCATAGATTTTGGCCTCTATGCAAAAAAAATGGGCGGAGGCTCAGTCAATCCCGGCACAGGTGAATTCAACTTTGCTGTGCAGGAAGGTTATGCCATTCGCAAAGGAAAAATAGCAGAACCTGTTCGGGGTGCAACTCTTATTGGTAAAGGTTTCGAAGTCCTTCCGCAAATATCGATGATTGCCGACGATTTGGATCTTGCCGCAGGAATGTGTGGTGCAGCAAGCGGCTGGGTTCCGACCACAGTGGGTCAGCCAACCTTAAAAATCGACTCTATACTGGTTGGAGGACGATAATCCGATTTTTTATTTTCCATTTACAACTTCAAACCTTCAGGAAACTTTGAATGAGATTTTTCGATCATGCCTTGGAAACAATGCCGCCTAAGGCAATTGAAGCGCTTCAGATCGAAAAGTTACGCTCAATGTTCAAAAAAATTTACGGGCATAACAGATTCTACACTGAAAAATTTGACTCGGCTGGTATAGATCATGAGACAATTCAAAATGTCAATGATATGGCCCAAATACCCCTGACGAATAAAGAAGAGTTGATAAAGGCACAACAGTACAACCCTCCGTTTGGCTCCAATGCAACTTTCCCCGAATCCGCCTACTCACGTTTTCATCAGACATCCGGAACAACAGGAAAACCATTACGTGTTTTAGACACTCCAGAGAGCTGGGAATGGTGGGGACGATGTTGGGGATTCGTTCTGACCGGAGCCGGACTTACTGAAAATGACCGCTTGTTTGTACCGTTCTCTTTTGGTCCATTCATTGGTTTTTGGGCTGCATTGGAAGGAGCAAGGATAATCAACACCATGATGATTCCCGGCGGAGGACGGGATTCCCTGGAACGGTTGCACTTGATGAAGGAACTTGGTGTGACAGCAATCTGCTGTACTCCCACATATGCATTGCGACTTGCAGAAGTAGCCCAGGAAGCCGAATTTGATTTGAATGAGATTCCCCTGCGAATCTCTATACTCTCCGGAGAGCCAGGAGCAAATGTCCCTGCCACCAAAACCCGGGTTGAATCAGTATGGAATTTTAAATCTTATGACCATGCAGGAGCCTCAGAGGTAGGGGCTCACAGTTTTGAGTGTGAAATTCAACCAAACGGAACGCATGTTAATGAAAGTGAGTTCATTGTTGAAGTGCTGAATCCGGATACGTTAGAGCCAGTTTCTGAAGGAGAACAGGGCGAATTAATTATCACAAATTTGGGACGAATCGGTTTTCCGGTTATACGGTACCGTACAGGAGACCTGGTAAGACTTAACCATGAACCCTGCAAATGCGGACGAACTTTCCCCCGTTTTGAAGGTGGTGTGCTGGGGAGAGTTGATGATATGGTAGTCGTTCGTGGAATTAATGTCTTTCCAAGTGCGATTGAAAATTTGATACGGCGTTCTGATGAGGTAGAAGAATTTCGCATCACCGTTTCAACAGTAAAGCAAATGGGGCATCTTTCAATTGAACTTGACTTGAAAAAATATACAAGCCCTGAAAATGCAAAAAAAGATGTTTACCAGCAAATCCGTAATGAACTCAGTTTGAGCTCAGAAATAAAAGTGGTACCCCATGGCAGTCTTCCACGCTTTGAAATGAAAGCCAGAAGATTTCATGTAAATAACTAATCCATTCCCGAAATCATTATTCGACATTATTTATAAATGAAAACCTGTTTGTTTCTGAATTTAAGAAGTTCCACCTGTTTTTTTATTTGATCAAGGATTTCCTCGAGATAAAACCTGCTCAGTTGTGACTGTAAATTAATTATAAGAAATCTTTAAATGAAACAGCTTTTGACCCTCAAAATTAATGACGAGAGATACGAATTTTGGGCTTCAATTCACAAAACTCTGCTGGAAGTTCTGCGTGAAGATTTGCACCTCACGGGAACAAAACATGGCTGTGAACTTGGAGAATGTGGTGCCTGTACAGTGCTGATTAATGGAGAGCCGATTCTGTCGTGTCTGATTCTGCCAATAGAAGTTCAAGGGAAGGCGATTATGACAATTGAAGGTTTGTCTCATTCAGAAAAACATGGAACAGATTGTAAACCACATCCATTGCAAACTGCTTTTGCCCAGCAGGGAGCTTCACAGTGTGGATATTGTTCTCCGGGGATGCTGATGACAGCAAAGGCACTGCTTGACAAATATTCAAATCCAGACAGGGAAAGAATCAGAGAGGCAATTTCAGGAAATATATGCCGATGCACCGGCTACGCAAAAATTATTGAGGCAGTGGAGCAAGCTGCTAAATCAAATACAAAATTACCTCAACACACATAATTTCCAAATACATCAACGATAAAAAATATGCGTAATATTAAGATAATCACTGCGCTGTGTATCATTTTAATGCTTTCTTCATGCTCAATCAGCACATTTGGAAAATTTCAGGCTGCTGAAGGCATCCCTCTCTTCATCCAGGTTGGGAAAACTACAAGAACAGAAGTTTTAGATACTTTGGGAGAACCTCTTGTTCACCGCATAGTGGCGGGCAGAGAAACGCTTATTTACAATCATGAACGAGGTGATTACTTTTTTCTCTATGGTACTTATGAAGGAAATGAGCTGGTTCTTCGTCTGAAAAATCAAATTGTAGTAGAAGCCAGAATAGAAAAAACTGGAAGCGGATGGGGTTTCTTTGCTCCTGCAACTTCAAACAATCCAGGAACAAGAAGAAGTGCGAGATAAGAGCATGTTCAAATCTGTTCTTTTTTTGTGGTTAATCTGTATTTTTATTGTTGTATTTTCTTCGGGTTGCGCCAAATCCAGTACAGGGAAGGTTGACTTATCCAGTCGAACAGTCCCGGGATTCCTCAAGACAGGAACCACAACTATAGAGGATGTTCTTGAAAATATTGGAGAACCTTTTGGTTATCGAGAGCAAGGGAATCGCTCGGCAATGATTTACCTCAGTTTTCAGGAGGATTATTTCAATTTATTATTCACTCAAATACGAATGGAAGAATCGCATCGTCTGGATCTGGTATTTAATAAAAATATTTTAGAAAAAGCAGAAATTAAAAAAGAAGGGTGGGGCTTCGGAGCAAATATCGACCCTCAACTAATTCAGTTGCTGGCTCAATAATTCATGTATCCCTGAACAGTACCCTGAAACTTCAAACTACTTATGAGCAAAAGCAGTAAATTTGATTGGATTGGAAAATCGTGGACACAGGTAGGCGGACTTGCAAAAGCCAAAGGTGAAACGGTTTATGCAGATGATCTTTTCCTGCCCAGGATGCTTTATGCCAAAATGCTGGGCAGTCCACACGCTCATGCACTGATCAAAAACATTGATGTAAGCCCCGCCTTGGAAATGCCCGGAGTGATTGCAGCCATAACTGGAAAGGATTTACCAATTCCATACGGAATTTTACCGGTCAGTCAGGATGAAACAGCATTATGTGTAGACAAAGTCCGCATGGTTGGTGATCCTGTGGCGGCAGTTGCAGCCATTGATGAAGAAACTGCGGAAGCAGCATTGGAAGAAATTGCAGTGGAGTATGAACCTTTGCCATCCATCATCTCTATTGAAGATGCACTGTCAGAGGAAAAAGTTCAAATTCACCAATATGCTGCACAGGGTAATGTACATAAGAAAGTTTCTCTGGAATTCGGTGACACTGAATCTGGTTTCAGCCAGGCAGATCATATCAGACAGGAGCTATTCTATTACGAGGGCAGTACACATCTGCCCTTAGAACAGCACGCGGCAGTAGCACAGATGGGTGCAAATAATCGGCTGACTCTGTGGTCTTCAACTCAAACCCCACATTATGTACACCGAACATTGTCAAAAGTTCTGGAAATGCCATCCAGCCAAATAAGGGTAATTGCCACTCCTGTAGGCGGCGGATTTGGAGGAAAAACAGACCCTTTTCAGCATGAGATAGTCGCTTGTAAACTGGCTATGTTAACTGGACGTCCGGTTAAACTGACGCTGACTCGTGAAGAAGTATTTTATACACACAGAGGAAGACATCCGGTGTTAATGTGGGTTAAGGCTGGAATCAAATCAGACGGTTCGATCACTGCTTTACATTTTCGTAATTTTCTTGATGGAGGAGCTTATGGAAGTTATGGAGTAGCCAGCACTTTTTACACAGGGGCCTTGCAGACCGTAACTTATCCAATCGGAAATTACAAATTTGAGGCAATGCGGGTTTTCACCAATAAGGCTCCATGCGGACCGAAACGCGGTCATGGAACACCTCAGCCCCGTTTTGCAATGGAAGTTCTGCTTGACAAATTCGCAGAAGATTTAGGAGTTGATCCGGCAGAACTAAGACTCAGGCATCTTGTACCTGGCAACAGCAGGACAGTAAATCATCTTACCGTGACGACAAACGGTCTGGGAGAATGTATCCGGAAAGCTACTCAAGTATCCGAATTTAATAAAAAGAGAAGAAAATCCCCTCCGGGGAAGGGTGTCGGGCTGGCCTGCAGCGCTTACTTGAGCGGGGCTGGACTGCCTATTTACTGGAACAAGATGCCCCACTCCGGAGTACAAATTAAAATTGACCGCGGTGGAGGAGTAACAGTTTTTTGCGGAAGTGTTGACATAGGACAGGGTTCAGACTCTATTCTTGCCGGAATTGTAGCAGAGGAACTGGGAATTCATATTCAAAATATAATAATAGTTACAGCTGATACTGATCTGACGCCTGTTGATCTGGGCAGTTATTCCAGTCGTGTCACTTTAATGACAGGAAATGCTGCAATTGCTGCAGTTAAACCATTACGTGAACAAATACTTTCAGCAGCCTCCGAAGTTTTGAAGATAGAGGCGGAAGATTTGACAATCAAAAATGAAAAAATTTTGTTGAAGAACGGCTACCGTGAGCTGGCAGCATTTGTCGAAGCTGTCCAATGGGCAGAATCAAAATTTGGCACACTTGGCTCAGTTGGAAGCTATACCCCGCCACGTCATGGAGGGGATTATAAGGGCTCTGGAGTCGGCCCTTCACCAAATTACAGCTATTCTGCATGTGTAGCAGAGGTCTATTGTGATTCTGAGAGTGGATTTTACAGTGTTGAAAAGATTTGGATAGCACATGATATTGGACAGGCAATTAATGAAAAATTAGTTATTGGGCAGGTGGAAGGAAGTGTATATATGGGTCTTGGTGAAGCAATGATGGAAGAGCAGGTTTATTGGCCGGGGAAAAGCGATATTGGTGGACTGCACAAAAATCCTTCTATGCTAGATTACAAAAGTCCAACCTCGTTAGATATGCCTGAAATTGAAACTATTCTGGTAGAAACAAATGACCCTGAAGGTCCATATGGAGCAAAGGAGGCTGGCCAAGGCCCGCTGCTGCCGGTCATGCCGGCCATCGCAAATGCCATTTACAATGCAGTCGGCGTGAGAGTGGATGAGGTTCCGATAACACCGGACAAAATTTATAAAGGGCTGCAGAATATAAAATCTGCAAAAAAACAAAAACATTGGTTGCCCGGTAGAATCGGACCTACAACATTCCCAAATGTAGAGTTTCCTGAGCCAATTCATGTAGATCCTCCATGCTGAAAACAGATGTTTAAATTATGTCCATAAAATGTCAGAAAGTTTTCCAAAAAATGATTAACTTGCAAAAAAACAACTACAATAGAAATTTTTTTAAAAGTTTTCCTAAAATTTCATAACAAGATTTCAAAAGAATTCTTTCAACATTTGCAGATAAATCAATGTTACGCTTACCCCCCTTTGAATACTACACGCCGCAAAAAATTACAGAAGCAGTATCATTGAAAGCCAGATTTGGGGAAGATGCAATGTACTCTGCTGGAGGAACAGATCTATATCCAAATATGAAGCGCAAACAGTGCACACCAAAAACCTTGATTGGTTTACAAGAACTGAAAGAACTCAGCTTGATCAATTTTGATGATGATGGAATGTCCCTTGGTTCTGGAATTTCACTGAATGAGGTGGCAAATCATCCGGAAATTCAGAAACTTTATCCTGCGCTGTCAAAAGCGGCATCATTAGTTTCAGCTCCTCAGTTAAGAAATATGGGTACAATAGGCGGGAATTTATGTCTGGATACACGCTGCACTTACTACAATCAGACATACCCATGGAGAAAAGCGTTAGGTTTTTGCCTGAAAAAAGATGGTGATATTTGCTGGGTAGCAAGGAGCAGCCCTGTCTGCCTGGCTATTTCTTCATCTGACTGTGCGCCTGTCGCAGTAGCTTTGAATGCGGAATTTCATCTGACTGGCGAGAATGGTCAAAGAATTATCGCTGCTGAAGATTTTTATCTGAATGACGGAATCAGCTATCTAAATAAGACTCATGATGAGCTGCTGGTGTCGATACGCATACCTTCGCACGAAGGGTGGCTTATGAGCTACAAAAAATTACGCAGACGAGATTCAATTGATTTCCCAGTCCTGTCCGTTGCAACAGCCTTTCACCTGGACAAGGCGGGAGTTTGCATAAATGCACGAATCGTTCTGGGGGCAGTTGCTTCCTGTCCTCTAAGAGCATTGCAAGCAGAAACATTACTGAAAGGGGAAATACCCAATGCAGAACTGATAGAAACATCTGCAATTGCTGCAGCTAAATTAGCAAAACCGATGGACAACACGGATATGACTTTGGGTTACAGGAAAAAAATGGCAGCCAATTTTGTTAAAGAAGCAATTAATGAGGCGCTTGGACGATAAGCAGTAATCTTTTTAGGAGAGGGAGACACCATTCAATGTGGACAGTGTAAGTGTCCTCAGCTTAATTAGTCAGTTGAGTAGGTCCAGCGCATCCAACGGCTTTTTTATTATTGCTTGCGCTCCATTATCTTTCAGCTCTTGTTCAGTACGAAAACCCCAAAGTACTCCTACAGGGTAGCATCCTGCAGCAACAGCAGTTTTCATATCAGTAGCTGTATCACCTAAATAAAGAAAATCTTCAGATGAAACTCTTAACTGCTGGCAAATTTCCAGCATACCGGCAGGGTCAGGTTTTTTAGGCACACCCTCACGCTGTCCCAGTATTACATCAAAATTCCAGTCCCGCAAAAGATGATCAACAGTAAGAACAGTAAATTCTTGGGGTTTGTTGGAGAGAACTGCCAGTTTGAGCTTACGTTTTGTCAGTGCATTTAGCAGTTCAGGTATACCCTGGTACGGAACTGTCTGCCTGTTCCAGCACTCACGGTATACAGTTTCAAAATCTTTTCTGCATTCTTCAATCAGAGTTTCATTCCGAGCTTCTTCGGGCAGGACACGTGTCATCAGCATTTTCGCTCCATCACCTACAAAGTAGCGAAACGCATCCACGTGGTGTATCGGGTATCCGCGTTCAGAGAGGATTTTGTTAGTACAGTATGCTAAGTCGTCTAAAGTATCCAGCAATGTGCCATCTAAATCAAAGCATACTGCCTTAAATCTCATGTAGTGAACGTTTCAGATTTTATTGTTCAATTCATCACGCCAAACTTTAGAGGGATGAAAAGTTACAACTCTTCGTGCGGAAATAACATAATCCCTTTTTGATTTAGGATCCCTGCCTGGTCGGGATTTTTTATCACGCAATTCAAATTTTCCTAAACCTGTGATGAGAACATCTTCACCTTTCTCTAATTTTTCCTTAATCAATTCCAACATATCATTGACCAATTTTTCAGCCTCGCCGAATTGGAGGTCAGTCCCCAGCTGGATTGCCCGCACGATGTCTACTTTTACCATTCGATCCTCCGAAATTTGTCAAATTTTACAGATATTGTAATTTTTAAAATTTTTTAACTCAAATCACCTGCAAGCTTTCTCTAACAAAACTCTCTTAACTATTAGCTGATACTTAAATTTGTAAAGACTGAGAAAACAAGTGAGAGATACTATATCTATGGAAAACGTCTTCTACAATACTTTTTTTAAAAAATCTCAATTAAATCAATTTAAAATAAAAAAATGTGGTTCAAAAAGACTGAATCCAGCTTTAAACAGCTTATGTTTGAGTTTCTTGAAAAGGTTCAATAAGATGGACATTGATTGTAATCTATATTTATATTTAAGAAGCTCAATTCATACTGAAAACTTCCAGAGGAGCATAAAAATATGTTTTTCAGACGATACAGAGCTCTTCTAATTCTGGGAATAGTTTTAGCTATCCTGATAGTGCTCATGTTTTTTTTCCAGCAAATTAAGCGTAATGAGCTGAATAATCAATTGACAAAGGTTGAGCTTCAAAATGTAAGGATAGGAGCAGGGATATCTAATGGGGTTCTCGGTACAGCAATTTTTGGGGAGATTTATAATAAGGGAGATAAAATAATAAGTATTGCCGAGATGAATGTTGAATTTATAAACGAGGACGGTGAAGTTGCAAAAGTACACAAATTTTTCCCCGTCAATAAATTTTCTTTTAGGGAATCTCTACCTTTAAAACCTGGACAGTCTAAAGAATTCGGATTCCCAATCGATGATATCGTACCTGAAGACTGGGACGGTACATTCACAGCCAGACTGACAGAACTGATATTCAAATGAAAACATAACATATGCCCACTCCTCTTTGGCAGCCAAGTTCAGAAGAAAAGGGAAATACTCTTCTTACTCATTTCTCTAAGAAAATTCAGGCACAGTATGATCTGCCTGATTCTGAATATTCAACTGTACACCAATGGTCTATTGATTACCCGGAACTTTTCTGGGAAGAAGTTTGGAACGATTGTAAAGTTTTATCTTCTAAATCATGGAGCAAGGTTATGGGTAAGGATTTGTTCAATGTCAGAAATGATTCGGAGAGGTCCGGCTGGTTTGAAGGCGCCCGGCTGAATTATGCAGAAAATCTTTTACTTAGAAATAACGATGAGAACGAGGCTCTGAGTTTTGTTGCAGAAAATGGCACAAAACAATCCATGAGTTATGCAGAGCTAAGAGCTGCGGTTTCCCAATGTGCTTCAGGAATGAAGGACATGGGTGTTTCTGAAATGGACAGGGTCGCAGCAGTGATTCCCAATTGTCCTGAAGCAGTAATTGGTCTGCTCGCTGCATCAAGTATTGGGGCAATCTGGTCTTCCTGTTCTCCTGATTTTGGCATTAAAGGCATTAACGATAGGCTTGGACAAATTTCCCCTAAAATTTTAATTACTGTCAATGCATATCATTACAACGGGAAGGAGCATGACTGCCTGACAAAAATACGTGAAGTAACAAAGCTTATTCCTTCAATTGAGGCGGTATACGTAGTACCTTTTACTGAAACAGAAATAGAATTTCAGGGCAACGAAAAGCCATGGACAGAATTGCTGGATTATTCAGCCAACACAACAATTTTTGCTCAGCTTCCTTTTGATCACCCACTATACATTCTTTATTCATCAGGAACTACAGGATTGCCCAAATCTATAGTTCATGGTGCAGGAGGATGTTTGCTCAAGCATCTCACTGAACACCGATATCATTCTGATATAAATCCCGGTGACCGCGTATTTTACTTCACTACATGCGGATGGATGATGTGGAACTGGCTGGTGAGCTCGCTTGCTTCTGGAGCAACTATTATTTTGTATGACGGGGCACCTACTTTTCCAGACGCAGGAAGAATGTGGAAACTGATTGATGAACAGCAAATTACACATTTTGGGACCAGTCCAAAGTTTCTTGGCGCAGTAAACAAGGCCGGATATTCTCCCAGGAAAAACAATCAGCTAAATTCATTAAAAGCAATTCTGTCAACAGGGTCACCTCTTCCGGGTAATTTATTTTCATGGATTTATGAGGAAGTTGCATATGTCCCGGTTATGTCAATTGCAGGCGGCACTGACCTTGCCGGTTGCTTTATGGGCGGGAATCCTAATTTGCCGGTATACTCTGAGGAACTGCAGTGCAAAAGCCTCGGAATGAACACACTTGCATATGATGCTGCAGGAAAATCAGTAGAGTGTGAAAAAGGTGAGTTAGTCTGTGCAACTCCATTTCCATCCATGCCTATTTATTTCTGGAAAGATTATGACGGGGAAAAATATCATGATGCATATTTTGAAAAATTTCCTGGTGTTTGGACTCATGGAGATTTTATAGAAATTACTGAACGTGGAGGGGTAATTGTATATGGCAGAAGCGACACTGTTCTTAATCCTGGTGGAGTAAGAATCGGCACTTCAGAAATATATCGGCCGGTAGAAGAAATGAGCGAGATTGTAGACAGTTTAGTAGTTGCCCAATCCTGGGAAAATGATGTTAGGATCGTCCTGTTTGTGGTTTTAAAGAAAGGAATAGAATTTGATGATGAGCTGATCTCAAAAATAAAAGCTACTATACGCAGCGACGCAACAACTCGCCATGTTCCTTCGCGCATTCTGGAAATTCAGGATGTTCCACGTACTATAAGCGGTAAAAAAGTAGAAAAGGCGGTTCTGCAGACCATCAGAGGTGAGAGTGTTGAAAATATTTCAGCACTTGCAAATCCTGAAAGTCTCTCAATTTTTGCTGATCTTCGTGAAGAGCTTAAAAAGTAGCTTTATCCAGTTTCATCCTAATTCAACTCCGTGATACTTCAAAAATACGATTTCTTATTTGCAGGTAGAAATCCTGAAACGGCAAGTCAGGAAAATCAGACCACTGCATGAGTTCAAGTACATACTTTTTCAGCACGTTGCGCGATAATCCGCGCTCCTCCCATCCGGCATGAACTAGAACTATATCAGAAGGCAATGGCTTACCATCTATATTTTGACGCATAAGGAATCTCAGTGCACTTTCAGGGTATTGCAGAACAAATTTTTCCATCGAAGGCACCCTGATAATGTCACTCCCAAACACCACATCTGTGTCATCTGAGCCAGATTGTTGCATACTGTGTACTTTGTCTTCATCAAATTCAATTTCCTCTTCATTCTCAAATTCTGCATCAAAATTTACTGAAATATTCGAATCAGTTATTTTTATTAAATCCTTATCTTCCCCATTGAGTATCTTTTGGTCTACATCTTTGGTTCCACTGCTGTCATCCACTAGCAGCGATTCGCTGGAATTTCCCTCTGTTGTTATTAATTTTTCAACTGGTTCACCACGTAACTTTGCAATATGGCTTAAAAAGCTATTTACTAAAACACGCCCTTCCAAACGTTCACGGATTTGTTTTCTAAACTTTATCAGATCATCAATACTGAAGTGTTTTTTATTATAATTTTGTTCTTTGTCCAGTTTCTGATTTGGGTTTTCTCCACCTAGAACAAGAATGTAATATGCTTCAATATACAAAAGCAAATCACTTAATGGATGCCCTTTTGGTTGGCGTAGACCGTGGGAAATATTGTAAAGAATATTGTAATGATGGTGCGTTCCTTTAGCCAGTTGGTCAAAAGCTTTTTTGATTCTTTGGCAAAGTTTTATTTCAAGCGTCTCCGCAGACCATTCGAATCGTTCAAGATATTTCACAAATTCATTAAGGCGTTCGCTGGAGACAAGTTTACGTAGAACCTGATTTTCTTGGTCAAAAAAATTTTTAATTACTGCACCACCTGCTTCTATCTCATTTGCAGTGGAATCTTCAAAAACAAATCCTGATATTAATAGTTGGTCGCACAGCTTGAAGAGCAATGATTGCTGATCAGTGAGTAAAGAATCAAAACCAGCTCTTTTATCCTTTTGAATGGTATTACGTTGCATCTGACCATCGATTTATGTCATCAAAACCAATATGAAAAATTAGATTTCTAAATTTAATTTGAGCATTTAAACCTGAAAATTTAATGCAAAAAATATCTTTAATCAGGCAATTTATCTGAGCAAATGGAGCCGAGAAGGCAATATAATTGCGTTGTGATTAATCAGGATTTTTTCTAAGGTTATCAATAAAGGCTCAAGACTGAAATTTTTTCTTGAATTTATACTCAGCATTAATTTCAGGAGCTTTCAAATAATATCACAACAACATCATCCTGTAATTTGTTTAATTAAATCTTTCGCTCTAATATTATGATCAACCTTACTGATTTAGCCATAAATTTCGGTAATAAATCACTATTTGAAAATTCTTCTCTTACATTCGATCCCGGTAAATGCTATGGGATAGTTGGTGCAAACGGTACAGGGAAATCAACACTTTTGCGACTGATTTCCGGTGATGAAAAACCTGTTTCCGGAACAATTTCAGTTCCAGCAAAGATAAACATTGGAGTTCTCCGTCAAAATCATTTCCAGTTTGAAAATATCACTGTTATTGAAGTTGTTTTGCTTGGTAAGCCTAAGTTGTGTGATGCGATACGTGAAAAAGATAACATCCTTCAATCTGGAAAGTTTGAAGGCGAAACAGGAATCAGACTGGGACAATTGGAAGAAATAATTGCAGAAGAAGACGGTTATGTTGCGGAGCCATTTGCTGCAGAAATTTTATCTGGATTAGGCATTGATGAGCAATATCACACTGGACCAATGAGTGCACTTTCAGGAGGATATAAACTGCGTGTGCTTTTAGCACAACTGCTTTTTCAGCAGCCGGATGTGCTTTTACTTGATGAACCAACTAATCATTTGGACATCATTTCAATCCGCTGGCTGGAAAACTATTTAAGTTCTCAATTTAAGGGAACACTATTGGTTATTTCTCATGACCGCAATTTTCTAAATGCGGTTGCCAGCCATATTGTCGATATAGATTATGAGGAATTACGACTTTATAGTGGAAACTATGAACAATTTCTTGAATCAAAGATTCTGGCAGAAACTCAAAAACTAAAGGAGTTGGAAACCTTCAATCGTAAAACTGCTGAAATGCAGGCATTTATCGACCGTTTTCGTGCAAAAGCCACTAAAGCCCGTCAAGCCCAGTCTCGTGTAAAACAATTAGACAAAATGGAAGTTCCGGAGGTTAAACGATCCTCCAGAATATCTCCGAGCTTTTGCTTTGAACAGTCCCGACACTCTGGAAGAACTGTACTGACTGTAAATAATTTGTGCAAATCGTTTGCTGAAAAAACCGTGATTAAAAACATTTCTTTTGAGATACAAAGAGGAGAAAAAGTTGCCATCATTGGCCCAAACGGAATCGGCAAATCTACTCTACTGAAAATTATTCTGGGTGAAATTACTGCAGATGAAGGGATTTTTGAATGGGGTTATGAAACAAAAATCTCTTACTTTGCACAGGATCACCATGAACAGTTGGATGGGAAAATAAATTCGTTCGACTGGCTTTACTCTTATGCTCCCCATGAATCAATTGGCACAATTCGGGGTTTACTAGGCAGAGTTCTAATTTCCGGAGACGAGGCCCTTAAGCAGGTTTCTGTATTGAGTGGTGGTGAATCCGCACGATTGCTTTTCGCACGAATCATGCTGGAAAAAAATAATGTACTGATCCTCGATGAGCCGACAAACCATATGGACCTGGAAGGAGTAGAGGCCCTGGGTGATGCATTAAACAAATTCGACGGAACTGTTGTGCTTGTAAGTCACTATCGACATTTTGTGGAAAAAGTTGCAGACCATATTCTTGAAATGACTTCTGATGGCATAAGGGATTTTTCTGGAAGCTATAATGAATATCTGGAAAAATTTGGTGAAGATCATCTTGGAAGAACGGTCTCAGTATCTTCCAAAAAAAAACACCCCGGAAAGCTTGAGTCGAAACAGAAGAAATTAAGCTTTGAGGAAAGAAAAAATCTTCAGCGTAAAATTTCTAAATTAAATAAGCAGGCAGCACGATTTGAATTATTAGTTGAAGAAACTGAGAAAAAAATTTCTGAGATTGAATCAAAATTCGGAATAGAAGATTTTTTTCAAATAACTTCAAGAGAGGAAGTTGACAGACTGCAGGCAGAAAAGGGACGACTGAGCCAACAGCTGTCTGGGCACCTCAAACAGTGGGAAATTTCATCACAGAATTTAGAAAACGCAAAAGAACAGTTTGATTTATAATGTTTTGCTAAAGTTTATGAAGTGTTTGCAAACCATTCGACATATAAAGACCTTTGTTTAGCACAGTCGATCTTAATTTCAGTTCAGTATACTTTTGGTAGTGCATGAACAAAAAAAATTATATAAATCGTATTATTGGCAGAAATGTTTGAAAAACTATACAATAGATGACTATCAATTTAATGAAGAGGTCCACATGCGAAAGATAATTTTTCCCATTAAGTTCTTATTATTAGCATTAATCTTTTTTTCACAACTTACACTTCCCATAAGCAACAGAGCTTTCTCCCAGACAACACCTGAAACTGCTGCTGAGCAGTGGAGTCTACGCCAGACAGAAATTGAACAGTTTTATCAGGAAGGAGACCTGCAGGGCGCTTTAAATATTGCTCAGGAAGCAGTCTCACTGGCAGAAACGGCTTTTGGTCCCGCGTCTTTGGAAACAATTTCCAGTATGCTGCTGCAGGCGCAAATTCACTCAGAACTGGATCAACTTGAAGAGGCTAATCAAATTTACCAGACAGCTCTTGAAACCACTGTGTCAGCCTTTGGAGAAAGTGATGCCGCAACGCTTTCAGTGCTTGACAGTTATGGCCAATTTTTAAATTCCATAGATCCGGAAATGGCTGAACCTATTCTGACAGAAGCACTCCGGCTGTCAGATGATGAAGATCCACAACGTGCCGCCAGAATGAAAGCCTTGGGACAGAATTTTCAAGAAATGGGTCGCATCAGTGAAGCAGAGGAAATGCTCAATGAAGCACTGAAAGCATTTCAGACTTTGGTAGGAGAAAAAGATGCTGAAACTCTGTCTGCAATGGCTGTTTTAGCTCAACTGCAAATGTCTCAGGGAAAACTCAAACCTGCTCAGGAATTATTTGAAACAGCCCTGCCTTTAATGCTTGAAGTGCTGGACGAAAAGAGTTTCCTGGCGTTGGAAAGCAAAGAAAATCTTGGAGAAATTTATCGTCAGCAAGGAAGTTTTTCACAAGCTGAAACACTTTTTCAGGAAACCATAACAGCTGCAGCAGCTGAATATGGTGATGAAGAACCGCTGGTCATCCAGGCGAAAAGTCATTTGGCCCAGCTATATGAAGATACCGGGAAGCTTAAGCAGGCATTGGCTCTTCATCAGCAAGTTTACGAAACAGATCTTGCTATGCTTGGAGAAAATCATCCAAACACTGCAGGTGATCTGAATAATCTGGCAAGTGTACGTCGACGTCTTGGTGATTACCAAAAAGCGGAAAATCTATTTCGACAATCTTTAGACGTGATGATTTCCGTCCTTGGCGAAGATTCTCCACAGTCTGTTTCTGTGATGAATAACCTGGCATTATTGCTTGAAAACCAAGGTCTTTATGATGAGGCAGAGCCACTATTCAAAAAAGCACACACAATTTCAGGAAAAATCCAGGGTGAACGTCATCCAACAACTCTTGCTTTACTGAATAACCTTGCTTTTCTTTACGAGTCTCAGGGAGATTTTGAGCGTTCTGAACTGAATTATAGAAAAGTTATTCAACTCAACACTGAAGTTTTTGGTGAAGCACATTCAAACACCCTCTCAAATCAAAACAATCTGGCCTATCTGTTCCTTAGAGCCGAAAGATTCGATGAAGCCAGGCCCATATTCACAAAAGTACATAACCTTTGGAAAGAACAGCTAGGTGAGAATCACCAAAATACTTTGAAAGCATTGAACAACCTGGGAAGAGTTCATAAATCACTTGGGAATCTGGATGAAGCAGAAAAACTCCTGACTGCTGCCCTGGATGGAAGAACTAAAGTTTTTGGTAAAAGGCATGCGGACACACTTCGAAGCATGAACGATTTCGGAGAGCTTTTAGTTATCCAGGATAAAAAGGAAGATGCTCTTAAAATTTTCAGAGAAACCCTGAAACTTGAAGAAGAAGTGCTGGGTGAAAACCATCCATATACTTTTGAAACGCTTAACAATTTGTCACAGCTGCTGGAAGATCTTGGAAAAACTGAAGAGGCTTATGAAATGTATAAAATAGGTTTTAATCGCCGCAACACTTTCTTTGATCGAGTTCTATGGGTGGCCGGAGACAATACCAGACAATCATATATCAAACTCCACAAACCTGAACAGGATGCCTACATTCGCATTCTTCTCAGTTTGGATGACGAACGCACCGCTCAAGACCTTTTAGAGGTAATTCTGCAACGTAAAGGAATGCTTTTAAAAATAACCAGTGAGACGCAACAGGTGGTAATGCTGTCAGGATCATCGGAACTGCAGGAAATTACTGAAAAACTAACCAATGTTCGTAAAAAACTGGCTTCACTCACTCTTGCAGGGCCTACTGATGAAAATCGCGATCAATTCGGGAAAATGGTTTATGACCTTGAGGAACAGGTAAACAACTATCAATTGGAGCTTGGAAAACAAAGTGCGAGATTTCGACAATCCACTCGAAAAATTCAGATTGATGATGTGCTAGCCGGATTAGATGAAAGCGCGCTGGTTGATTTTTTAACTTATCGTAAAAAAGATGATTCTTTAGCACTGCTCGCTGTTGTGGCCAATCAAGAAGGACTAAATGTAATACAATATGACGATTTAGAGATGATTCAGGCGATAATCATGGAATTGAGGGAAATTATCCAGGATGAAGGTGCTGAAGATGAAGATGTAAAAAGCGTGGCTTATGATCTTTGGGAAATTCTCTGGTCCCCGCTCAATGAATATATAGGAGAAACAGAATCAATCTTTATTTCACCGGACAGTGTGCTCAATGTTTTGCCTTTTGATGCATTAACTGATGAAGACGACAGCTATTTGCTGGAAAATTATGATTTGAAGATCATAAGTTCTGCAAGGGATTTGGCTCTTGATCAGTTAACTGCTTCAAAAGGGGAAATGTTGATAATTGCTGGTCCGGACTTTGATTCTGATAAAATAATTAAATCACCAGAAGCCAGAAAAATATCACACAATAGGTCACGCAGTGTATCACAGGGAGCCCGTATGGGGTCAGGATTGCGCGGACTTAATTTCGACCCGCTGCCTGGAGCAGAAAAAGAAGGTGAGGTTATCAAGGAAGTCTCAGACACAAAGGAAAGATCTACCGTAATTTTTTCCCAGCGTATTGCAGAAGAAAATATATTGAGGAAAATGTCCGGACCTCCTGAAGTGCTCCACATTGCCACACATGGATTTTTCCTTAAAGAAGATGAGCGCCTCGCCAAAAGAATACAGGGGCTCAGCAGAGGTTCAAGCTCTCTTCCTCCTCCTGCAGACAATCCCTTATTACGTGCAGGCTTAGCCTTTGCCGGTTTAAATTCAAATGCGCCTTTACTTGGTGAAATAGACACCGACAATGATGGTGTTTTGACTGCGATGGAAGTGCTAAGCATAAATTTAGAAGGCACTCAAATGGTAGTGCTCTCAGCATGTGAAACCGGACTTGGTGAAATACATGAAGGTGAAGGCGTCTATGGACTAAGGCGTTCTTTCCAGGAGGCTGGTGTTAAGAATGTTATCAATTCATTCTGGGAAGTAAGTGATGCAGGAACACAATTACTGATGACAAAGTTTTATGACAAGTTCCTTGCAGGAACAGATGCGCGCCAGGCTCTGCGTGAAGCACGTCTGGAAATGCTGGAAGAGGTTCAATGGAGTTCTCCATATTACTGGTCAGCATTTGTAATGGTTGGCCGCAATACCTGAAACATGCTGCAGTTAGTAATTCATGGAGGAGCAGGAAGTCTCGAGGGAAAAACTGCTGAAGCTCAGAACATCCACCAATCCCTTTGCAGAATCTGGGAAGAAACATTTGAGCTGCTAAAAAAAAAGACTGCCGAAGAAGCAGTAATTCATGGTATACGTTTGCTGGAAGATGATCCTGTTTTCAATGCAGGAACAGGTTCAAAACTTCAGGCGGATGGCGAGGTCCGTATGAGTGCTGCCTTGATGGATGGAGTTAAAAACAGGTTTTCCGGTGTAATTAATGTACAAAATATACGTTTTCCAATTGAAGCTGCAGCATTACTATCCAAAGAAAAAAATAAAGTTTTGAGTGCTGATCAGGCCACAGAGTTCTGCAGAAAACACGGCTTTGATGAACATGATCCGGTAACCCCTGCACGTTTGCAGGAATATGAACAAAAATGCAGTGGTATACATGGAACTGTTGGTATTGTTGCGCTTGACAATAAAGGCAGTATTATTGCCGGCACTTCAACAGGTGGAATCGGCCATGAAATTCCAGGTCGTGTCAGCGACAGTCCCACAGTAGCGGGAACATATGCCTCATCTAAAGCTGGAGTGTCCTGTACAGGGATTGGTGAACAAATAACTCAGCAGGCAGCAGCTGCAAAGATTGTTACGCGAGTTGAAGATGGAATGTCTCTGCATGAGGCAGTTTCAAAGACCCTGATGGAAAGCAACAATTTCAATTATTCTTTCGGACTGATAAGCCTGGACGCTAATGGTCAGATTGAGGTTGGAAAAACGGCAGCATTGGGCGAAGTATATTATGCTTATCACAATGGAGAAGGCATCGAAACTTTCTACAACTGATCAGTGCATTCAGTTCTGCTTGACTGCAGTGATATTTTCTCTCTCACTATCGAGCCAATTTCCTAAAAATAGCTGTTGAGAATCTGGCATTTTGTAACGTTGTTCCAGAATAAAATTTTCCAGGAATGGGCTAGTTTGCATCAGAAACTGATTCCTCCAGATTTCGCTCCTGCTCAATCGAGCATCATAACGCAATTCACCAATCCCAATTTGACGCTGAAAACTAAAGCGCTGCATGTCATAACCAGATGCAACGAAAGCTAATTCAATTGCTGATGCCTCCAGATCAAAGCTAATTCGATATTGCCCATTCTCTTCAGGAAAAATTAAACGAGCCTTTGGAGCATAAAGAGGAGACTCGTTTTCAAACTGAATGAATTGAGAATAATATTCAAGAACAACAATGAAACCTTTGGATTTCAAAACTTCCCCGCTATCCTCAAGCACAGTCCCTTCAATAAAACGTGTCCCCCATCCTGGTTTATAATTTAACGGCTCCGGATAGCACCCTCCAAAAACAAGTGTTATCAACAGAAAAAACTGGTGAAAAGACCGCATATAAAAAATACAAAATTATGAGCAATCCCTGAAGATCAGCAAAACCTTCAGATTTGAAAATTTGATTCCAGCTTAGGCTATGTTTCCCAATCTTTGTATATCTTGACCAGCCACGCTGGTTTTGCTAGACTTGAACTACTGGATTTTAGCGTGAACTAAGGCTGAAATCCAGATAAGAAATTAATGAATACACCGAGCCTCGTCAGGACTGTAAAGTCTTTCCTCAAACCTACTATCCTCACACTGCCTAAATCAGGCTAAATGAAAATATGTGGAAACAAGTTATAAAATTTTTTGGCGACGAAAACACAAAAACGCTTAAGAGTTTCCAAAAACAGGTAGACAAAATTAATGAGCTTGAACCAGCAATGCAGGCTTTGAAGAATGAGGACTTCCCTGTTAAAACGGAGGAATTTAAGAAGCGCATCCAGGACGGTGAATCCATGGACGAACTGATCCCTGAAACATTTGCTCTTGTAAGGGAAGCATCTAAACGGGTTATTGGAGAACGTCATTTTGACGTGCAGCTGCTGGGAGGACTTGCATTGCATTATGGTAATATCGCTGAAATGGCAACAGGTGAAGGAAAAACTCTATCCTCAACTTGTCCTGTTTTTCTCAACGCTTTATCAGGAAATGGCGTGCATATAATCACACCTAATGATTATCTGGCTAAGCGCGACAGTAAATGGATGGGGCAGATTTTTGAATTTCTTGGTTTAAGTGTCGGTTTGATTCAGCACGGATTCCATGATGAGGAACGCCGCAGTGCTTACGCAGCAGATATTACATACGGTACAAACAACGAATTCGGCTTCGACTACCTGCGAGATAACATGAAATTTTCACTCGAGGACTATGTCCAGCGCGAATTTAATTTTGCAGTAGTGGATGAGGTAGACAGCATTCTTATTGATGAGGCTCGTACGCCTTTGATCATCAGCGGTCCTACTGAAGATAACGTGGAGAAATATCACCAGATCAATAAATTTGTATACGGTCTCAGTCGGGAAATACGCAAGGAAGAAGTGGGAAAACTTCCACAGAATCAAATGCACAACATTGCCGAGAATCTGGAAGAACTGGAAGATCATGACATTGTTCGTGAAGGTGACTACGCGCTTGATGAGAGGGCACGAAGCATTAACCTGACAGACAAGGGCTCAGTAAAAATAGAAGGTCGTCTACAAGACCTGCTGGTTAAAGACACCAGTCTGTTTGACTATGAAAACATGGAAATTCTGCATCATGTGAATCAGGCACTGAAAGCTCATTATATGTTTAACAATGATGTTGATTATGTTGTTCAGGATGGCCAGGTTATCATTGTTGATGAGTTTACAGGACGTCTGATGCCGGGCAGACGCTTCAGTGACGGTCTGCATCAAGCTTTGGAAGCAAAAGAGGGAGTCACTATCGAGCGAGAAAATCAGACCCTTGCCACAATAACTTTTCAAAATTACTTCCGTCTCTATAAAAAGTTATCTGGTATGACAGGTACTGCGGAAACAGAAAAAAATGAATTTAAGAAAATATACAATCTTGGTGTTGTTGTAGCCCCCACAAATAAACCTCTTGCTCGTGAGGATCTGTCGGACGTTGTATTTAAAACTGTTGGTGCAAAGTATCGCGCTACCATACAGCGTATATCTGAACTTCATGAAAAGGGACAGCCTGTCTTAGTTGGTACGGTTTCCATTGAAGTATCTGAAGCTATCAGTAAATTGCTGAATAAAGAAGGAATTAATCATGAGGTCCTTAATGCAAAACACCATGAACGCGAAGCTGAGATTATTGCGAATGCAGGTCAGTTTGGCGCTGTAACCATTGCCACAAACATGGCAGGACGCGGAACTGACATCAAGCCATCCCCGGAAACACTGGAAGTTGGAGGATTGTTTGTTCTTGCAACAGGGCGGCACGACAGCCGCAGAATAGACAATCAATTCCGTGGACGTTCCGGAAGACAAGGGGACCCTGGTGCCTCACAGTTTTTACTTTCTCTTGAAGACGATCTGCTCCGGATTTTTGGTGGTGAACGTATCTCGAACCTGATGGACAAGCTTAATATTGAAGAAGACGAACCCATTGAACATGTGTTTATTACTAAGGCCATTGGGAATGCACAGAAGAAGGTTGAAGGATATCACTTTGATATTCGGAAGCATGTCCTTGAATATGATGACGTTATGGAAAAGCAGCGTTCCATCATTTATGGCCGGCGCAGGGATATTCTTGGAGATGATGTACAGAACCTGATTCTTGAAATGAGTGATGGTGTTGTGGATCAGCTAATGGATCAATTCTGCCAGGATAAATATGCCGATCAATGGGATGTTCAGGGATTTAACCGGTCTTTTGAAAGTACCTTTGGCAGAATACCAAATGAAAAATGGTATGAAGAAGAACTTAAACCAGATGAGTATGCAGAAGTATTTTATGGTTGGGTAGAAACTCTTTACAAAGAAAAAATTGAGTTTTTCAGTAAAGTTGCAGAACTGAATTTTGAAGCTGATGTTTATGAAAAAGAACGCAAGGAACTGTTAGGCAAAATGATTCTTGACCTGGAAAGGCAGGTATTGCTGAAAGTAAATGATAATTTTTGGAAAGACCACCTGCTTTCAATGGACCATCTGCGGGAGGGAATAGGATTGGTTGGTTATGCTCAGAAAAAGCCACTGGACGAATACCGAAGACAGGCATTTGATATGTTTTCTGATTTAATGAACAGAATAGATTTTGAGGCCATCAGTACTTTCTATAAACTGACAATCGCCCACCCCATTGCAGAGCCTGAACCAACTCCGCTGACACAGGATATGGAATTCATTCATGGAGAAGTCGAGGAACCAGCCGAAGCCAGAGTTCAAAAGAAAAAACCACAACCTATACGCGCTCAACCTTCTATTGGAAGAAACGCCCCCTGTCCATGCGGCAGCGGTAAGAAATATAAAAAATGTTGTGGCCTTGCCAAAAAAATTGCCTGATCAATTTTTCCAGTCTGGAAAATATCTGACGTTTTTTCCGCCAATTCAATCTTAGTTTTGAAACTAAGCGAGTAATTTAATCAAGACTTCCTTGTATCATGCCAGCCGTAAAATATATATCGGTTTTCAAATTATTGGATTTCCAATTTTCAACATGTTACATTGACGCATTTTTTCCTTATTTGCAGATTTTCAACATTCATACACATTTTCATAATTTAGCCAATGTAAAATGACCTCATTAGCCAAAACCTACGAACCTAAAGGGTTTGAAAAAATAATCACTGAACTTTGGGAGTCTGCAGGTGCCTTCCGTGCTGACGCGTTTTCAGACAAACCTGCTTTCACCATTTCCATGCCTCCACCGAATGCCACAGGTCAATTGCATGTAGGTCATGCAGTCATGCTGGTACTGGAAGATATCTTTATTCGCTGGCACAGAATGATGGGTCACGAAGCTCTTTGGCTTCCCGGAACAGATCATGCGGCAATTGCTACTGAGAATGTCGTTTTGCAACAGATAAAAGAACAGGAAGGAATTGCAGACCCCCGAACAGAACTGGGCAGAGATGAAATTTTGAAGCGAATTGCAGATTATGTTAAAAATTCTCAGGGAACTATACGCAGCCAGGTTAAGGCAATGGGTTCAAGCTGTGATTGGAGCCGCGAACGCTACACAATGGACCATCAACTGAACCGATGCGTCAATGAAACATTTATGAGGATGTACAATAATGGTTTAATTTATCGAGGGCCGCGTATTGTAAATTGGGATCCTCATCTAAAAACAAATGTTTCGGATGATGAAGTTGAAAGAAGAAGCACTAAGTCTCCTTTTTACACATTTCAGTATGGCCCCTTCCAGATAGGTACAGTTCGACCGGAAACAAAATTTGGAGATAAATATGTTGTCATGCATCCAGATGACAAGCGTTACAGCCAGTATAAACACGGTGATACATTTGAATGTGAATGGATAAATGGGATGGTCACAGCAACTATTGTAAAAGATAATGTGGTTGATCCTGAATTTGGTACAGGTGTGATGACGATCACACCTTGGCATGATCATGTGGATTTCGGTATCGCGGAAAGGAACGGTTTAGACAAAGAACCGATTATCGATTTTGAAGGAAAACTGCTTCCAATAGCAAACGAATTTGCCGGAATGGGGATTGAAGAAGCACGTCCAAAAATTGTGGAAAAGCTCCGGAAGAAAGGACTGCTGGTAGATACTGATTCCGAATACACCCACAGTAAATCCTTTAACAGCCGGGGAGGCGGTGCTATTGAGCCCCAGATTAGGGAACAGTGGTTTATAGACGTTAACAAGCTCGCTGTTCAGTGGAAAGGGAAAAAGCATAGTCTGAAAGAAGTCCTGATTGATGTGGTGCGTTCCGGAGATATACGGCTTGTTCCGGAACGTTTTAATTCAACATATTTTCATTGGGTTGAAAATTTACAGGACTGGTGCATTTCTCGCCAAATATGGTGGGGTCACCGCATACCGGTTTATTACCGTGAGAATGAAACAAGAGTAAGTCTGCAAAAACCTGAACCATTCAAAGGGTGGGAACAGGATCCTGACACACTGGACACCTGGTTTTCATCGGCGCTCTGGACATGGAGTACGTTAATTGATCCGGAACTGGCAAAAAACTATTCCCTTTCGCTTGAAGATGTTTTGGAACGCAGTCCTGATTTTCAGAAGTTTCATCCAACCAACATCATGGAAACCGGTTACGATATACTGTTTTTCTGGGTAGCGAGGATGATTTTGATGACTACATATATGCTTCAGGAAGTGCCATTTAAAACAGTTTACCTGCATGGACTTATTCGAACTCGTGACGGGAAAAAGATGTCCAAATCCGATCCAAAATCCGTGATTGATCCTTTGGACAGTATTGAAAAATATGGGGCAGATGCATTGCGCATTGCTCTCGTCTCTGGAACAGGCCCAGGGCAGGATTTACGCCTGTATCCTGAAAAAATGGAAAGCAGCAGACGCTTTGCCAATAAAATCTGGAATGCTGGAAGATATATTTTGATGACTATCCCGGATGGAACTCCGATAACAGCTCCTCAATCAGTAAATTCAGAACTGGCAAAATGGTTGCTGCATGGATTGAATGATTTAATTAAAGACACTCAATCCAGGCTTGAATCCCATCGTTTGTCAGATGTTGCTGATAACCTTAAAAGTTTCTTCTGGGGAGATTTTTGCGACTGGTACCTTGAAATGGATAAAAATCCAAATCGAACCAACGAAGATAATCAGGTAATTGCCTTTGCATTTACAACTTTGATCAAGATGCTGCATCTTTATGTCCCATTCGTTACTGAAGCGTTGTGGAGAGAATTTCAGCAGCCAAAAATGCTGGCTTTCAGTGAATGGCCTCAACCACTCCCTTATCAGTTCAAAGCATCACATCAGCGTATTGAAATAGTTAAAGAAAGTATTTCGCAAATTCGAGCCTTGCGTGAAAAAGCAAACATAGGTCTGGAAATAAAGATACCTGCCACATTGTATTCAACAGCCAATGCCTCGATTTTTCAGGAACATCAGAATTTGATAATCAGGCTCGCACGTTTAAAAGAATTGAATATCAGCGAAAAAGAGCCTGATGCTGCAAACGAATTATTCGGTGCATATTTTCATGAGACATTCGCCAGTATCGATGCAACTTTTGTGGACTGGAAAAAGGAAATCCAGACTTTACAGAAAAAATTCAAATCAGAATCCGGTTTTGTGGAAAAAAGCAGGAATAAGCTTGATAATCCCGGATTCCTATCAAATGCCCCTGAAAA
This sequence comes from uncultured Pseudomonadota bacterium, assembly GCA_913052275.1. GTDB lineage: Bacteria > SAR324 > SAR324 > SAR324 > NAC60-12 > Arctic96AD-7. The sequence goes on from CAJXDX010000002.1 coordinate 34,764, forward strand.
AGTTGTTACAGAATTGAGGAAAAAAGTCATTGATACCGAAAAAACACTTAAGGCACTTAAGCAGCAAATTCGTGATTTGGAGAAACTTGCCAGCTGAATCTATTAGTTATGAATCAGGGAAAAAATGCTTAAAACTGCAGTTATTGGAGTTGGTTATCTAGGGCGCTTTCACGCACAGAAACTTGCATCACTTCCTGAATCAGAATTAATCGGTGTGGTTGATATTAATCCAGAACAGGGACAAAAAGTTTCTGATGAACTGGATGTCCCATTTTATTTGAACTTTGAAGAAGTCCTAAATAAAGTTGATGCTGTGAGTATAGCAGTCCCTACTGTTCATCACTATAAATCTGCTAAAGCATTCCTGGCAAACGGCGTTCATGTATTACTGGAGAAGCCGTTTGCTGAAACAATTGAAGAAGCAGAAGAACTTGCACAGCTGTCAAGTGATAACAATGTACGTCTGCAGATTGGCCACCTGGAAAGATTTAATCCGGTTTTTGCTGAATTTCAGAAATTAATTGATCAGCCAAAATTCATTGAAAACATACGTATAGCGCCTTTTCCTAAACGTGGAACTGATGTTGATGTCATTCTGGATTTGATGATTCATGATATTGATTTAGTTTTGGCAGCAGTAGGTGAATTTCCCGAAACTGTTGAAGGAATAGGTGTAAAATTCGTCACATCAAGTTCGGATCTTGCCAAAGCCCGACTGCGTTTTCCCTGCGGATGCATTGCAGATTTAACCGCAAGCAGAATTTCTGATAAAGCAGAACGGAAAATGCGAATTTTTCAGTCAGGACTTTATCTTTCACTCGATTATGCAAGCGGACAAGCACGTAAGCTGAAGGTAGATTCATCAGAAATACCTGATCCTGAAAAACTTCATCCTGAGGTAGTTCAACTTGAAAAAGGGGACGCATTAATGGCTGAAATAGAGAGTTTTCTGTCAGCAATCCAGAAAAAAACCCCACCATTGGTCAGCGCAGAGGATGGGCTTAATGCCATGAAAGTTGCCTGGCAAATTAAAGACCAGCTATAGAAAAATTAAATGTTGCTTTTTCGTTCTATATTTTTGCAACTGATTCTTCCATTTTTGATGGCATTGGGAATTTTAACTTTTATACTCTCAATGGAAACAGTGTACCGCCTGATACACTTGATTGTGGAGAGGGGGGTCAGCGTTTTTAGTGTAGGCATGATGCTTCTTTACCGCCTGCCTCAGTTTTTGTCAGTTACACTTCCTCTGGCAATTGTAATAGCCTGTGTAGTGTTGATGGTGCGTTTATCTACAGAGTATGAAATATCAGCCATGAACGCTATTGGCATCAGCATATGGAAAATAGGACGGCCATTTTTTCTATTTGGATTGATAATAACCGCAATTGCTTTATCCATAACCCTCTGGCTGCAGCCTGCTGGATATGCGGCTTTTGAAGAGGAAAAACTTATGATACTAAAAACACAAACCGCAAAAACTATTCAACCATTAGTTCTCAATTACGATTTCCCGGGCAAGGTTTTACATGTACAGGAGAAAGATGAAAATGAAGAACTAAGCGGAGTCTTCATTACAGACAAGGATTTTAGATCCGATTCAATGGTGACACTTGCAGACCGCGGGCGTATAAAAGTCCGCAGCGGTGAAAGGGATTTGATTTTACATCTTGAAGACGGACTTATACACTCCCAGGGCTCTGCAGATAATTACAGAACAATAGCATTTCAGCAATTCCATTATATCTTTCGTCCGCCACAAATTGTCCCCGCCAATGAAGGGGGGCATATATGGGGGATTTCCACAAATTCGCTTTTACAGAACCCCAGCCATTCTTCTCAAATGGAGCTTTTTTTAAGGCTCACTACTCCCTGGGCATGCCTGGCATTTTCTGTGGCAACAATTCCCCTGGGTTTAATCAACCCAAGACGCGGCCGATCTGGAGCATATTTGAGAGGGTTGATTCTGGTTGTCATTTACTACATCTTGTGGCTGGGAGCAAAAGAAATGACCATGTATATGAATTTTCGACCTCATGTGCTGTGGATACCTCCCCTGCTGATTGGTCTATTTGGAGTTTATAGCTTATATAAAAGTGACTTGAACCTGCAAATATCATCGGCCTTCTCAACCCTTCAGAAAAAACCAGGTTAAGAACAAAATAAAATTGCCCGTAATCTTACAATTTGAACCAGATAAGATGAAACATTTTAGGATAATATTAATTTATTTATTTTTGTTCGGATCAGTCGGTCAGCCTGTTGCGGAAGAAAAGAAATTGCTTCGGCTGATACAGAAACAGTATCAAAGCATCCGGAGTTTTTCCGGACGTTTTATCCAGACCAGCCATCGTGCAGATACAGAAACAGGCCCGAAGAAAGCTGAAGGACTTGTTTCTTATAAACGACCTGGGAAAATGCGCTGGCTTTATGAGGCACCGGAAGAACAACTGCTTGTAACAAATGGTCAGACAATGTGGCTGTACGATCCATTGCTGGAAAATGTGACTGTTCAAAAATTACAGAAAATCACAGAAGGCACTGCACTTTCTTTTTTGCTGGGGTTGGGTAACTTACAAGCTGATTTCATACACAGGGAAATTAGCAAAAATTTGCTGAGTGGCCAGGACGGTTTGATCGTAGAATTGGAACCTAAAAAATCAACGGCTAATTTAGCCTTCATCCAGTTAAATGTACATCCGGAAACATATAATTTACAGACTATTGCTCTGATGGATCAGCAGGATAATTACCGAACAATTCAGCTGATGAACATGAAATACAATCTTGAGATTGAAGATAATTTTTTTGAATTTACAGTCACAAATGATATGGAGGTAATTGAGGCAGGAAATTAACTTTGGTCTTTTTCCGCAAGAGATTTTAAAAGTACAGGGAACAAAAAACTGAAATAAACACCAACCCTTTTAATATTTTTTTTCTGAAAGTCAGTTTAAACCAAACACCTGAATCTTAATGCTTAAAAAAGAACTGACATTGCTCAATGTGTATTGCATTGCCACCGGGACAACATTGAGCGCAGGTTTTTTTCTGCTTCCTGGCATTGCCTTTAATGAGGCTGGGCCTGCAGTTATACTGAGCTATTTAATTGCAGCAATTCCATTGATACCAGCAATGTTCAGTATTGTAGAGCTGGCAACTGCAATGCCCAGAGCAGGTGGAGCTTATTATTTTCTTGACCGGAGCATGGGCCCTTTTGTTGGCACCATCGGAGGTTTGGGAACATGGCTTGCGCTGGTTTTAAAAACTGCTTTTGCCTTGATCGGAATGGGAGCATATCTAGCTATTTTCTGGCCGGAAGTTCCAATAGTCACTTTGGCAGTTATATTAGCAGTCGTTTTTGGCATCATAAATCTTTTTGGAGCCAAAAAAACCGGTACGCTGCAGGTCCTGATGGTTTTTGCCTTATTGATAATTTTGACAGCATTCATAAGTAAAGGAATCCCAAATATTGAATTTGAAAATTTTGATGGTTTTTTTGGAAAAGGTGGTGTTTCAATTTTTTCCACAGCAGGGCTTGTTTATATAAGTTATGTAGGTATCACCAATATTGCCAGTGTCGCGGAAGAAGTCAATAATCCTGAACGTAATCTGCCTTTGGGAGTTTTTCTTGCCATAGGTACTGCAATTTTAATTTATGCTGTGGGAACTACAATTATGGTTGGTGTTCTTCCTGCTGAAGAGCTGGCATCTGACTTAACTCCCGTTGCCTCAGCCTCATACATATTGTTTGGTGAATGGGGTAAAATCGGTTTGACTGCAGCAGCAGTTATTGCTTTTGCCTCGGTCGCAAATGCAGGTATTTTGAGTGCTTCACGTTATCCACTGGCCATGAGCCGTGATCACCTTATTCCTGCAGGTTTTTCCAGACTGACTCAAAGAAATATCCCAGTTTATGGAATTGCTGTAACAGTGGGCTTGATCATCTTCCTTGTGCTTTATTTCGATATTGCCAGCATAGCCAAGCTTGCCAGTGCCTTTCAACTGCTGATGTTTGCCCTGATTTGTTTAGCAGTGATTGTAATGCGCGAAAGCAAAATTGAGGCATATGATCCGGGGTTCAGTTCGCCTTTTTATCCGTGGATGCAGATTTTCGGAGTATTTGCCCCATTGTGGCTGATCGCAGAAATGGGAATTGTTCCAATTTTATTTTCTTTGGCTCTCTTCACAGTTGGAACTATCTGGTATGTTTCCTATGCGCGGGAAAAGGTAGTACGGTCAGGGGCAATTTACCATTTATTTGCCCGCCTTGGTGAACAAAGATTTGAAGGCCTTGACCGTGAATTGCGCGGTATAATGAAAGAAAAAGGCGTGCGTGAGGAAGATCCATTTGATGAAGTCGTGACTCGAGCAGTAGTAATGGAATTTACCAGTGAAAAAACATTTGAGGAAATATCACGTGATGTTTCAAATCAGTTTGCATCCAGACTTGGATTTGGCGCTGAAGAACTGGAACAAAGGTTTATGGAAGGAAGCAGAATCGGTGCAACACCGATTTCGCACGGTGCGGCCCTGCCGCATATACGTCTGCCGGAAATTGAGAAGGCCGAAATGATATTAGTCCGTACAATTCAACCGTGCTTTGTTAAGGCTCTTAATTTTTCAGGCAAAACTTCAATGCAAGGTCCCATACATGCTTTTTTCTTTTTAGTAAGTCCTAATGAAAATCCTGGACAACACCTAAGGATACTGGCTCAAATTGCAGGTCGTGTTGATGATGAAAATTTCATCAAGGACTGGATGGATGCAACGGATGATCAGGAATTAAAGGAAATTTTACTGCGAGATGAACGCTTTTTCTCGCTTACCATTCGAAACAATACACCATCTTCTGCATTAATTGGAAACTCTCTGAGAGATATTCGAATGCCTGAAGGATGCCTCGTTGCACTAATACGTCGAAAAGGTGAAACAATCGTGCCTCGTGGTCTAACAGAATTAATGGAGGGAGATCGATTAACCATTATAGGTGACGCACAGCGGATTGAACAATTGATCAACGAATACAGTTAACTGAATGACAATTAATACTCGATCAGACGGCAGGGCAGACAACGAATCACGTCCTCTTATAATCACGCCGGATTATACAAGGTATGCAGAAGGATCAGTGCTTGTCTGTTGTGGAAATACTAAAGTAATTTGCACAGCATCAGTAGAAAACAAAGTGCCTGATTGGCTGTTGGATGAGCAGAATAATCCACGACACGGCTGGATCACAGCGGAATACGGAATGCTGCCTCGATCAACAGGCTCTCGTCGCCGCAGAGAGACAGGAGCGATTCAAGGACGCACACAGGAAATTCAACGCCTTATAGGCCGCTCACTGCGTTCTGCAGTAAATCTCCTTTCGCTTGAGAAACACACAGTCTGGATTGACTGCGACGTGATACAGGCAGACGGTGGAACCCGAACTGCTTCAATCACCGGCGGATTTGTGGCTTTAATTTATGCTTTAAGAAAAATTCATGATAAAGGAGATATCAAAGAGTTCCCAGTAAAAGAATTTCTGGCAGCCATCAGTGTTGGTATTGTTAATCAGCAGCCTGTTTTAGATTTGAATTATGATGAAGACAAAGATGCAGAAGTTGATATGAATGTTGTCATGCTTAGTTCAGGCAAATTGGTAGAAGTACAGGGTACTGCAGAAGGAAGAACCTATTCACGCCAGCAGTTGAACATAATGCTTGATCTGGCAGAGCAGGGCATTCGTTCACATATTGATTCACAAAAGGAAGTGCTTGGAAACAAACTTACAGGTTGAAATATTTCTAAAACCGAACTATGCATCCATACATTTTTTCAATTGAGATCCCCTGGTTTAATATTACCCTGGAACCAAGGTACTACGGATTATTTTACGCAATCGCAGTATTAATCGGTTCCAGAATTGTACTCTCAGAAATTAAAAGGCGCCGAATAAATCTCCAAGAGGATGAAGCTCTTAACATGACACTGCTTATTTTTCTGGCAGGTTTAATTGGCGGTCGTGTGTATGAGGTAATTTTTGAGTGGTCAAATTATTATAGATTTCAGCTATTCTGGAAAACGTTTGCTATCTGGGAAGGTGGGTTGGCAATCCACGGAGCTATCATAGGTGGTATTGTTTCCCTTTTAATATATTGCCGGATAAAAAATATCTCGTTAGCTGCAATGCTTGATATCGGGGCGCTTTGCATGATTCTGGGGCAGGCAATAGGACGCTGGGGGAATTTCACAAATGGAGAAGCCGCAGGTCCCGTAACTGATTTGTGGACAGGGATAGTTTTTCCTGAAGGAACTGCCGTCGACCGTTATGCAAATGGATCACCTGTACATCCTACTATGATTTATGAATCGCTGGGCAACTTCCTGATCCTGGTGTTACTTTGGAAACTTCGTCTGAGGAATTTTCGCCCTGGAATGCTGGGTGCAGTTTATCTGCTGACATATTCAATTCTGCGTTCACTCTTAACACCTCTTCGAATGGACAACCAGTTTTTTATTATAGCAGAAACTAAGTTTCTTGCGGCATATACCATAAGCATAATTATGTTTGCGGCAGGATTGATTTGGATCTATATACAGAAACTCTGGTATCAGGATGAAACACTAATTAAAAAAGCATGAATGTTGATTTAGTTGAACTGCTGGCACATCCTGCCTTCATGCTGTTAATGATTCTGGGGCTTGACCTGATGTTTGGGGATCCAGTTTATCGTTTTCACCCCGTGAGGCTGATAGGCAGTTTGATATCATGGTACGAAACAAGGCTGAGGCATTCAGGTTTGAATGGAAAATTCGGTGGTGTTTTATTATCTCTTTTATTGATTTTAAGTACTCTCCTGTTCAGTACCGGGATTTTCAAATTCCTGGAATATTTTCATTGGAGTTTGAGCTGTGTCTGGTATGTTTTCCTGGGATGGAGTTTTCTTGCCCTTGGTGATTTGCTCAAACATGCTCGACAGGTTGCAGCTGCTATGGAAAAAGAAGATCTATCCCTCTCAAAAATAACTGTAGGGAAGCTTGTTGGAAGGGACACAAATTTGATGGATTTGCCTGCATGTGGACGTGCCACTGTTGAAAGTGTTGGTGAAAACTTCAATGATGGTGTTATTGCGCCGATTTTCTATTTTTGTCTGTTTGGCATTCCCGGGATACTGGTATACAAAGTTGTTAATACGCTTGATTCAATGGTTGGATACAGGAATGAACAGTATCAGGATTTTGGCTGGTGCAGTGCAAAACTTGATGATTTAATGAGCTTTATGCCTGCCAGAATCAGCTGGCTTTTATTGTCCGGGACTGCAGTTTTTTACCCCCAATTATCCGGAAGTAATGCCCTCAAAGCAGGCTGGAAAGATCATTTAAAACTGCCTAGTTTCAATGCCGGATGGTGTGAAGCAACTGTTGCAGGTGCACTTAAAATAAAACTATGTGGCCCCATCTGGAGAGAAGGGCGGTTGGCACAAAATGTCTGGCTTGGAAGACAGGGCGACAGAGAAGGAGCCACTGTCAAAGATATACAACTTGTAAACAGCCTTGCTCTGACTTCCTCCCTAATTGGATCCGGATTTACAATGGTCATGTTATGTTATTCCGGATTTCTACCATTTTTCAGCTGATGAAAATTCTAATAACAGGAGGAGTGAAAAGCGGGAAATCACGTCACGCAGAAAAACGCATCCTATCTCTGGCTAACGGTATAAAGCCTGTCTATCTTGCTACAACAGAATTAAATGATCCTGAAATGAAGAAACGCATAACAGAGCACCGTCAGCGTCGTGGCAACACATTTAAGACCATAGAAGAACCCCTGCGTTTAGCTTATGTACTGAGAAACATTCAATGCCCTGTTCTTATAGAATGTTTGACAATGTGGCTCAATAATGCACTGCATCATAAATATTCAGAAAGAAAAATTTTTGCTGAAATAGATAACTTACTTTCTCTGGAATGTGATGTGGTTTTTGTTTTAAATGAAGTGGGGCTCGGCATCATTCCGGAAAATCCTTTAGCTAGAAAATTTTTGGATTTTTCAGGTCGTATTGCACAGAAGCTTGGCGAAGCATGCGACGAGGTCATCTGGAGTGTGGCAGGAAATACAATCAGGATAAAATAGATATTGATACATAATGAAAACCCTTCAAGTTAAATTGCCAGGACGCAGTTATGATATTGACATTGGTTTCAATATTCTCCAAAAACGACTTCCGAACGTTGTTTTGAAACAAAACACTGATCTGGTAGTCGTTGTCACAAATGAAACCCTGCATAATCTGTATCCAGACCATGTAAGCAGTATATTAGAAGATTCCGGAGTACGAGTTGTTGCATGCGTACTGCCTGATGGTGAGCAGTACAAAAATCTGGAAACCCTTTCACAAATTTTTGATTTTCTGATGGAGGTCAGTGCAAATCGCAAAACATTATTAATAGCATTTGGCGGAGGAGTTATCGGAGATATGGCTGGTTTTGCGGCTGCAACTTTTGTTCGAGGCATACCATACATTCAAATACCGACTACTTTACTGGCTCATGTAGACAGCAGTGTGGGAGGAAAAACAGCAGTTAATCATCCTTTAGGAAAAAACACTATCGGTGCCTTTAAACAGCCTGAATATGTTTGCATTGAGTTGTCTTTTCTGAAAACATTGTCTTCACGTGAGTTGAATGCCGGCTACATTGAACTGTTAAAACATGGTATCATGCACGATGAGAGATTGTTCGATTTTGTTCAAAGCCATTCGCTGGAGCCGCTTGATTTTGAATTTTTAGAAGAAGCGATAATTCGCTCATGCGCCATTAAAGGCCGTGTGGTTGAAAAAGATGAAACTGAAACAGGAATACGTGCTACTCTGAATTTTGGACACACCCTTGGACATTTGATAGAAACTCACGCAGGTTACGGCAAGTATCTCCATGGAGAGGCGGTTGGAGTAGGGATGTTTTTTGCCGCATTTGTGTCATGGCGCTGCAATGAGCTGGTGGAAGATGACTGGACGCGCATCAAAAGTTATCTCAGTCAAATATTAACTCCGATTAAACTGCCTCCACTGGACCAGAGTCTATTTCGTGAGATGATTTTGCATGACAAGAAGGCGCAAAAACAGTCAGTAAACTTTATTATGCTGAGGAAATTGGGAGAGAGTTTCATCAGGAAGGAAACGTCAGTTGAGATGCTCTGGAAGGAGTTCAAGGAATTTTCAGAAAAATTCCCAGAGTTTGTTGAAATTGAAGGAAGATAATTCAGACCAAACCGGTTTGAGTAAATGCTGTAGTCAGGGGGTCAAAACCAAGATTGTTCATTGTCGTTTCCCAGCGCAGCTCATAATCCAAATTTAAGAGCAGGGATTCATCAAGTGGACCAAGCCACCATGATTCTTCCTGGATTTCCCGGTCAAGCTGACCGGCACCCCAGCCTGAGTATCCGCTGCCGAAATGATAGGATTTCACCTTATTTCCTTCAGCAAGAGAGTTGAGGATATCCTGGGCAGAACTTAAATGGATTTCTTTAGATAGAACAGTCGTTTCTTTAACTGAAAAATCTGAGCTGTGCACTGCCCAAAATGATTCAGGTTGCACAGGCCCTCCAACCAGTAAAGGGATATCAAATGCGGAATTTTTCTGCATGTCATCAGATAAAACCTCTTTAACTTTTGTTTTGGAAGGATGATTCATTACCAGGCCAAATGCTCCTTCTTCGTCATAATTGCATAAAAGAATTACTGATTTTTCAAAAAAAGTTCCGTCTAGGGTGGGCATTGCTATCAGGATACCGGGAACTTCACTGTTATTCATAAAAGTTTTTTTCAGCAGAAGAAAAATATAATAATGGCTATTCTAACTCATCAGAAACAAGATAACAATTTGGTAACGCATTTTCTTCGTACAATTCATTATCAAAGTTCAACTGGAAACAAACCTTATGGAAATACACTGAATATCCTCAGTGCAATATTTGAAGCTGCAGGACAAAAACATTTGCTTTATTTAGTTAAACTCCGCAAATTGTGGTTTGAAGAAGTTGATGCTTTTTTAGCAAAGAACTCCTATCCACGCAACATTTCTGTACTCAGTCAATTTACAGTTAACAATAATGTTATTCAAGAATGCTTAAAAGCAAACAGTCATTCTGACATTTTGAATGCCCTGAAAAAATTAAATGGCGAAACATTCAAACATTTGAAACAAATTAAAGCCAGGCTTCAAAAGATTCTAATACGTACCTTGTCTTCAGAAGAACAAGAGTTTCTGGGACAGAAACTTCGCTTTAAGCCCCAGCAGACTATTTTGCACCTGACTGTATATGACGGTGGAATAGCTCAGGCGCTCCGCTTTGAAACTGAGGCTTATCTTCGCATGTTTAATCGGCTGTTACCAGAATTAAAACTGAATAACATACAATGTCATGTTGGTGATATGGGCCAAACGCAATTTGACCAGCAACATGTAGGCTTGCTGGCGAAAGACTGGCATATAGTAACACCGCCCGAAGTTCATCTGCGCTGTTCTCCTGCCTTTCTGCATAGAGTTTCAAGGAGACACGCTGTGTTGGTAATTTATGTCAATTCAAAAGAAGAAATGGATTTATTAAAACGCACTCCAGGAGCAGATTGGCTGTTGCAGAATCTGCATCAAAAGCTTCCAGAGCTGAGGGATGTAATACAGCGGATAGGCTTTGCTCTAAAGCATGAGCTTGATTTAGAACAAATTCGTTTACGTACAGTTGTGCTAGGAAACTCAACTGAGGATCCGTCATCGATAATTAAAGACAAAAGCTGTCAGACGGAATCACATTCATCCAAAAATACTAATGCAATAGAACAATTTGCTAAAATCAGGAAGATCATTAGTGGTAATTCGCCTTCTTAAATTCTACGTTTAAAGTGACTCGTAAATTGCCAGGTAACTTTTGTATCGTTTCTCCGTGATTTTTTCTGCGGCATACGCTTCTTTAACTGCACATTGGGGTTCATGACGGTGAGTACAGCCTTTGAATCGGCATTTCCCAAGATACGGCAGGAATTCTACAAAAT
>CAJXDX010000003.1 GCA_913052275.1 uncultured Pseudomonadota bacterium
GCTGATATTTTTTGCCAGTATGGCTTTTCTCTTAGCAGGTTGTCCTCCAAAAGAACCACCTGCACCCGATCCTACTCCGCCTGAACCTGCATGTGAGGGAGAAGAATGTCCATGTGAAGGAATGGAATGTGATGAAGAAGAAGAGGAGAAGGAGAAGGTTGAAGACAAGAAGGATGATCCACCTGATCCTCCACCTCCGCCACCACCTGGACCTCTTCCTTGTGATGAAGATCCAAACAGAGACGAAAGGGAGGAATGTAAGGTTGAAGACAAGGAGGATGATCCACCAAAAGGTGATGGACTAGCATTTGTAAATAGAAATGAGGCTCAACCTGTGGAAGAAGAACCTAAACAAAAAGGTGATGGACTAGCATTTGTAAAGAGAAATAAAGCTCAAGCTATAGAACAGAAAAAAGAAGAAGAGCTAATTATAGAAGAAAAAGACGCAGATGAAAGTGTCCAACCACCGAAAGCTGAAGAAATCATGATCTTGCCTCCTGAAGAATCAGATGCAGCCTTCAGTGAAATGGGAATGGTTTATTTTGCCTATGACAAGAGTGAAATAACTGCCGATTTTGAGGAAGTTATCCAGAAAAATTATGAATGGATCTATCAAAATCCAGATGTCCAGATTCAACTGGAAGGCCACTGTGATGAAAGAGGTACAAACGAATACAATCTGGCTTTAGGTGAACGGAGAGCAAAAGCAGTCTTTGACTACCTTGTCAGCCTCGGAGCCAATCCTTCACAGTTTACAATAGTGAGTTTTGGTGAAGAAAGGCCAGTGGCTTATGGCAGCAACGAAGCTTCCTGGCGTCAAAATCGCAGAGTAGAGTTCACCCAATTGTAAATACTTTGGAGCTACATCAGTAACTTTGATAACCCCTTGAATCATGCTCACCGAATGGCTAGGCGAAACGAGCATAGTCGGACTGGTACTTGGTGGAAGTTTCATCGCGAAACTGGTGTTGTTCATTTTGGCTTTAATGTCGGCCCTTTCCTGGGCCGTCATAATTATAAAGGCCCTTCAGTATTTTAGTATCCGCAAACAGGATCAGAAATTCTACCGGCTTTACCTCAACGAATCCAACCTTAATCAAATCAAAAATATATCAGCAGAATATCCCTATTCTGCTTTCTCATTCATGTTTACTGCAACCTATAAGGAAGCAGCCAGAATGATTCAGCGAATACAGCGATCTTCCCCTGATATTTCTGAAAGCAACTCAATGCTTCCTCATCTCAGCACACAGTTGCAGCGAGTGATAGAGCAGAGTATCAATGAAAGATACTCCTTGATTGAAAACAGATTGAATATTCTAGCAACAATATCCAGTGCTGCTCCATTTGTAGGGCTCTTTGGAACTGTCCTTGGAATTATCAACTCCTTTCAGAGCATAGGAACTACTGGCGTGACGAGCTTAGCTGCTGTTGCTCCGGGAATTTCGGAGGCACTGGTTGCCACCGCTGCAGGCTTGCTGGCCGCAATACCTGCACTTATGGGCTACAATTATTTTCGGAATCAGTCTCGTGTCTTAACTAATACCATGCGGAATTATGGCATGGAACTTACTAATCGATTTGAATGGATTGTACATGGGAGGCTCCTGGGAAGAGAATGAACCTCTGAGTGAAATCAATGTGACGCCTTTCGTTGACGTCCTGTTGGTGCTATTAATCATCTTCATGGTAACTGCACCAATTGTCAACCATGTGATTCAAGTGGACCTCCCCGAAGACAGTTACAACAAGGACGTAATGAAACCTCTGCAGGAGCCCCTTAAATTGGTGATAGACAAATCTGGAGTATTATATATTGGAAAAACGCGTATTGGAGATAGTGCCGAAGAAGAAAGTCAAATTGTGCTGAAGGATAGAGTACAACAATGGACCAGAGGAAAGAAACAGCCCTGGCTAGTTGATGTGGAAGCTGATGAAAAAGTTGATTACGGATCTATTGTTCCGGTAATTGCCAGGCTTAAAGAATTGGATGTAAGCATGAACCTGGTTATTCGCCCAAAACCCAAATAAATCTATCTTTTCTTTTCAGCTGTTTTCTTTATTCGCTATAGTGGAATCTTCCTTGATAACGGTATTATCTTCTGCGTTTGCAGCAGAATTATCATCTATTTTAACCTTCTCTTCTTTATTTTTCTTCGTTGCTTTTTTGAAATTGGTTATCATTCCACCAAGTCCTTCGCCAATCAGGGGCAAGCGTTTTGCTCCAAATAAAACTACTACGATTGCTAAAACGATTAAAAGTTCCCAAACACCCAAACCAAACATTTTGAACGCTCCATCTTTTTTTGTAATTTGTTATAAAAATATAGTAAAGTACAATAATATTACAGTCAAACTTAACCGCGAGATGATTGCATGATTATCATCTCATGTCAACTTCTAAAATTCAGTTATCTTTAATATTGGAAATATGAGTGCCGAATCTTCAATACAGAACTCTTTACAGCACAAGCTGGATTTTTTGGCAGACGCACCACAAGTGATGCAGGCTGAAATTGCACGCTCTCAGGTTTCACTTTATGATGTTATGCTCTGGAAACAAGGCACCGTTGTGAAATTTGACAAAATAGTAGGCTCAACGATTGATGTGTTAATAGGGGACCGTCTGATTGCCAGGGGAGAAGTTGTTGTTGTTAACGACCGCTATGGTGTGAGGATCAACGAAATAACTCATCCGGATGAAAAACCTCATACAGAATGAAAATAATTCTTTGCTTTTTAAGATCAGTTTTAGGTCAAATTATCAACTCGAAAAAATTTGCTAGTCTTTAAAAGCCTTTCTGAACGCTGAGGCAGTTCTTTCCAGATCTTCATCTGAATGTGCAGTTGAAATAAAAAGGGATTCAAAAGCTGATGGTGGTAAATAAATGCCCTGCTTCAGCATATTCTGGAAAAATCTAGTAAACTTTTCCGTATCAGAATTAAGTGCTTCCTGGAAATTACGCACTGCATTTTCTGCAAAAAAATACCCAAACATACCACCGATTGACTGTGTCTGAATTTGAATTCCGGCAGTCTCAGCTGCTGTTGTCAGCTCTTCACAAAGCCATGCTGTTTTTTGGCCAAGCTCAGGATATGGATTCTGCTCTTTCAGTATTTCCAAAGTTGTTAAACCTGCTGTTACCGCAAGTGGATTTCCAGACAAAGTTCCTGCCTGATATATTGGTCCTGAAGGTGCAACCTGAAGCATAATATCCTGGCGTCCACCGTATGCTCCTACAGGCAGACCTCCACCAATAACCTTTCCAAAAATACTTAAGTCTGGAACAATGCCAAACAGTGATTGTGCTCCTCCAAAATCAATACGAAAACCACTCATCACCTCATCAAATATCAGCAAAATTCCTTCACGATCGCATAAATCACGCAGACCTTGCAGAAATCCATGTTCCGGAGGTATCATGCCCATATTCCCTGCTACAGGTTCAAGAATAATGGCGGCGATATCCTGAGAGTTTTCTTCTGTAATTCTGATAACAGAGTCCAGATCGTTGAATTTAGCCTGAAGTGTATGTTCGACAAAAGAAACTGGAACTCCCGGAGAGTCTGGAATTCCTAATGTCATTGCTCCGGAACCTGCCTTTACAAGAAGAGGGTCAACGCTGCCGTGATAGCAGCCCTCAAATTTAATTATTTTATCACGTTTAGTATAACCGCGAGCCAAACGCAGAACTGCCATTGCTGCTTCTGAACCGGAATTTACCAGGCGAATCATTTCCACACTGGGTACAGCTTCACATATCATTTCAGCTAACAAAATCTCACCTTCAGTTGGCGCACCAAAAGAAGTGCCATTGTCCAGAGTTTCTTTAAGTTTGCTGACTACTTCCGGGTTGGCGTGTCCAAGAATCATTGGCCCCCACGAACCCACGTAGTCAATATATTCGTTTCCATCCTTGTCAAAGAGTTTTGATCCCTGGCCCCTTGTAATGAATAAGGGAGTCATATTCACAGATTTAAAAGCACGGACAGGACTGTTTACTCCTCCAGGAAGTCTTTGCTGGGCTAGAGAAAATAACTTTGTAGATTGTGTGATCTGCATGAAGGTTGCACTTATTGTAAAGAAGAGTTTTTCAAGAGTTGATTAATTTTGTTGTATAAATGAGGCTTTCTTAAACTGGTAGTTTGTAGAACGAGCAGAATGTTGTCAAGACTTCACTAAAGAAAATTAATGCGCAGCATACTTCTTTTAATTCTGTTTAGCTTAATTTTGATCATAGGCTGTGCCACGGTTCAGCAGAACTACCAAACATTTTATGATCCTGAATACAAGGTAATAGATCGTGGGGAGCTTGATGTCAAAGTATTAAGCCGTGCATGTTCAGGCACATTTGAGGACGCGTTGTCTGCAGCAAAGAATAACGGGAAATTTCACCTGCGCAGTGTTGTTGGGAATCAAAACCATAGGATAAAATATAAGGAAGTTCGCAGCTACAACAAACAGGACAAAATCTGTGTGGAAATGAGTGCATCATCTTTTCCTCCTTAATATCAAAATCTAATACCAGGGAAGCTGATCTTTGATTTCTTGATTTTTTGTAAAGTCATCGATAAAGTAAAATATCATTCTCTGAACTTGGCAGTTTTCTTGTTTATGTAATAATATTACAAAAAGCAGGCATTTTCATTTTGATCACAGTACAAGAATTATCATTTTCTTAAACACATAGTCAAATTCAAGGTAGTTCATGCCCGGAGAAGTCCAAGACAAATCTACTGCTCCAAAACAGTTAGCTCTTCCAATGTTGCCAATGAGAGATATTGTGGTGTTCCCCCACATGACTGCACCATTTTTCATTGGGCGTACACTCTCAATAGCCTCTCTGGAAAAAGCCCTTGCGGGAGACAGGCAAATTTTTGTTGTTGCTCAAGAGGATCCACTGGTTGAAGAGCCTGAAGCAAAGGATTTGTTTCGTGTAGGCACTATTGGCCAGGTCCTGCAGATCATGCGACTCCACAATGGAACCATTAAAGCTTTGTTTGAGGCAAAAACAAGGGGACGTCTGATTGAGGCGCATATGGAAGAACCACATTTTGCCGCAGTTGTGGAACCAATTCCTGAAAATGTTTCAAGGGCACCCGAATTGATTGCTCTCAGCAAAAATGTTCGTACCGAGTTCAAGCGTTATCTTAAGGACGTCAAGCGCCGTACTGAGGGAATTGAAAAATTGTCCATAGACTCAGACGAACCGCTTATCCTTGCCGACAGAATTGCTCCGCTTTTAAACATGGAATTGAGAAAGAAGCAGGATTTGCTGGAAAATGCTGATCCAAAAAAACGTCTGGAAATAGTCTACGGACGAATGCTTGAGGAAAAAGAATTTAAAAAAGTAGAAAGGAAACTGAAGGAAAGAGTTCAGGGACAGATTGGAAGGACTCAAAAAGAATATTACCTCAATGAACAAGTCAAGGCTATTCAAAAAGAGTTGGGGCATGGGGAAGACGGCAAAGCAGAAATGGAAGAGTATGCTAAAAAGATTGAGGAGGTTAAGCTTTCAGCTGAAGCCAAAGAAATGGCGGAAAAAGAACTGAAAAAACTCAAAATGATGCCTTCCATGTCATCTGAAGCAAACGTGGTACGCAACTATCTTGACTGGTTGATTTGTATGCCATGGGACGAAAAGACTGAAGATAATTTTGACTTGGGAAAAGCCGAAAAAGTTTTGGATGCGCGGCATTATGGTTTGGAAAAAGTAAAAGAACGTATTATTGAGTATCTTGCAGTCGCACAGCAGGTGGGGAAAATGAAAGGACCGATTATTTGTCTGGTAGGACCGCCTGGTGTAGGCAAAACATCTCTTGCTCGCTCTGTTGCAGAAGCGTTAGGAAGAAAATTTGCCCATGTAAGTCTTGGAGGGGTACGTGACGAAGCTGAAATCAGAGGACACCGCAGAACTTACATTGGTGCTATGCCCGGGAAAGTGATTCAGTCTCTGCGCAAAGTGAAATATAAAAATCCACTGCTGCTCTTTGATGAAATTGACAAAATGACTTATGGGGTGATGGGAGACCCAGCTGCAGCCCTGCTTGAAGTACTTGACCCTGAACAAAACCACACTTTCATGGATCATTATTTAGAAGTAGAGTTTGATGTCTCGGATGTACTGTTTTTTTGCACTGCAAATGTTGCGCAGAACATTCCACCAGCGCTAAAAGATCGAATGGAAGTTATCATGCTTTCAGGCTACACAGAGTTGGAAAAAGAACATATTGCTCGTGAACATCTGCTTCCAAAACAAATGGATGAAAATGGTCTCACAGTTAAAAAGATTCAGTTTCAGCAAAAAGCTATCCTTGACATTATTCGCAGTTATACCAGAGAAGCCGGAGTCAGGAACCTGGAAAGGGAGATCGCAAAAACATGTCGTAAGGTTGCAACACAACTGGTTAAGAAGACAAATCTCAGCAAAGTAGTGGTTACATCAAAACGTGTACAGAAATTCTTGGGAGTACCACGTTACAAACATGCAAAAGCTGAAGAACAAAACGAAATTGGCACTACATGTGGATTGGCATGGACACAGGCAGGCGGGGAACTCCTTGTTACCGAAGTGAATATCATGAAAGGTACGGGAAAGTTACAGTTGACCGGAAAGCTTGGAGATGTGATGAAAGAATCAGCACAGGCTGCGCTGAGTTATGTGCGAACGAATGCAAACAGGCTGGGAATTTTTTCTTCAGTATTTGAAAAAACAGATATTCACATTCACGTACCGGCAGGAGCTGTACCCAAAGACGGTCCCTCTGCCGGGGTTACAATAGCGACTTCTTTGGTCAGTGCATTTACCAGTATCCCGGTTAGGAATGAAGTTGCTATGACCGGAGAAACAACTTTGCGGGGCAAGGTACTGGCAATAGGAGGATTAAAAGAAAAACTTCTTGCTGCAAAACGAGGTGTCATTTCCACTGTAATTATTCCGGATAAAAACAAGAAAGATCTTAGTGAAATTCCGGAAGAAATCCAGAATGGGCTGGAAATAATCCCGGTAAATACAGTGGAAGAAGTATTAAATATATCACTTGAGCGTTTCCCCAGCCCGGTAATTGATCCTGTATCTGAAGATGAAGAAGGTTCCAATAAAGAAAGTCCGGGAGCAACCATCTTACCTGAAACTGAATCCTCAGATTCCCCCAGAACTTATGATGCATAAAGTTGATGCAGCAGGTTTGACAGATGAATCTCAGTTATTCCTGCCGACATCACAAGTAAAATTATGTTGGAGTGTAAAACTGCTGACTTATGCATGCAGTTTTAACTGCAAAGTTATTTAAAAAATGCCCGTGTTTGATGATATGGAATTGAGCAGTTCTGATGTGGAACTGATTGCTGAGATTAATGATGCACTTGTGCGATTTGTCAAATCTGAAGAGACTCATCTGCAACTGGAACCTATGAATTCATTTCGCAGACGAATGGTTCATAAAATAGGTACAAAATACAAACTAACTTCTGAATCAACAGGAGAAGGAATAAATCGTTCAGTTAGTCTGAGGAAAACAGAACTTACAGAAATCCCGGAAAATATAATACAAAATAATGTTATTGATCGGGGAATAGAAATATTTTACGCAAAGCCGGGGACAGAAATTGTTTTGAGAAAAGACGGCAGCTTCGGTATAGCGCTTAATGAGCGGGAACCCCGGATTCTGGACAGACGTCCTGTTGAAGATGGAGAATTCCGCATACGTCAAAATAAAATTGTATGCAGGCATGACAGCAACTGGTAAGAACCGGGGATTCTTTCCAAATTGTATCTTTCCTTAATCTAACGTACTCCTTCCTTCCAAATGTAAATATTAGATTTTGTGAATGATTGTCCATTTGCGAATTACATAAAAAATTCACATAACTTCTGAAAAACATTAAATAGCTGATTTTAAATTCAGACTGTTCAAAACTGCTTATGTTAATAATCATTTGAATGTCTGAACTTTGAAAAAACTTAAATAAAGTACTTTAACCGGTCATGATTTGGACATTCGCTGTAATTGTTATCTTGGGGTCAGTAGGAGTGATCTCTTATCCACTGTTCAGGAGCAAACTCCAGAAATATGAGATTCCTGAAAATTATCAACTGGATTCCAGTCAAGCTGATTTTTGCCTGACCGCGTTATCTGATTTGGAGGATGATTATGCTCTTGGGCGTTTGTCTGAATCAGATTATCATCAGCAAAAAATTTTTCTTCAAAGAAACTATCTTAAACTGCAGAAAAAAGAAGCAGTGAATGAAGATTGACAGTTATTTTTCAGTTTTTGATTTGGTTATAAAGTTTTAGAGAATTGTAGCTGAGATTTTTTCCATAATCGGTTGCCGCTAATGATTTCGCAAAATACATTGTCCCCTCCACAGTAGTGAAATAAGGCAGGTTGTGAAGCAAAGCGACTCGCCTGATATGTGTTGCATCAACTATGCGTTTCCTCCTGCGGGTAGTGTTCACAATCAGAGATACCTCATTTCTTGCAAGCGATTCAAATATGTTGTCCGGAACATTCCGGTCCAGACTTGTTTTTTCAATTTTTGTGACACCGGCATTTTTTAATACTTTAAATGTTCCGTCAGTTGCCAGGATTTTCATTCCGGCCTTCTCAAATTCTTTTGCGGCTGGAATCATACCTTCTTTGTCCTGATCAGTAACACCCATGAACACATGCCCTTGTTTAATTTCTGCTTGATATGCAGCAAACTGAGATTTCATGAAAGCTTCTTCCAGGTTTTCACCGCATCCCATTACTTCGCCTGTTGATTTCATTTCAGGCCCAAGTTCTGTATCCGCACCAGAAAAACTTACAAAAGGAAAGACTGTTTCTTTTACAGATACCGTATTCGGTGTCTGATAGATAAATCCGATTTCACTCAATTGCTCTCCCAGCATTAACCAGGTGGCATATTTTGCCAGAGGATGGCTTATAGATTTACTGACAAACGGAATTGTCCTGGAGGCACGGGGATTGACTTCAATCAGAAAAATCTCATCATCTTGAACAGCGAACTGTATGTTGATTAAGCCTTTAACTTGAAGTTCTTCTGCCAGTACTTTCCCCTGTGCTTCTAATTTTTCCAGTGTATCAGAATGAAGATTTTGCGGAGGTAAAATGCATGCACTGTCACCGGAGTGTATTCCTGCACGTTCCACATGTTCCATAATTCCTCCCAACTCAGATTGATTACCATCACTGAGCAAATCCATATCTATTTCAACTGCCCCTTTCAGAAACTGATCGATCAATACGGGATGCTCCTTCGAGACTTCCACTGCTTCCTTAAAGTATTCAGCAAGTTGTTCTTTTGATTCTGCAATCATCATAGCTTGTCCTCCCAGCACATAGGAGGGACGTACTAAAAGAGGATATCCAAGTTTTTCGGCAATTTTTTCTGCATCATTTAGAGAACGGGCTGTACCATTTTGAGGTTGCCTGAGATTTAATTTTTTTAACATTGCGGCAAACTGTTCTCGATCTTCTGCACGGTCAATACTTTTGTATGGTGTTCCCAGGATTCTTACACCAGCTTCATGAAGCTGTTTAGCCAGTTTAAGAGGGGTTTGTCCGCCGAGCTGTACTATCACTCCAAGAGGGCATTCTAAGTCGATTACATGCATAACATCTTCAAACGTTACGGGCTCAAAATACAGCCGATCTGAAGTATCATAGTCAGTACTAACTGTTTCTGGATTACAGTTGAGGATTATTGCTTCAAAACCACGTTCTCTTACAGCCCATGAGGCATGAACGCAACAATAATCAAATTCAATTCCCTGACCGATACGATTAGGGCCGGAGCCCAGAATTAGTACTTTTGCTGTTTCTGTAGGAATAGACTCATTCTCCTCATCGTAAGTTGAATAAAAATAAGGAGTTTCAGATTCAAATTCTGCGGCACATGTATCAACCTGTTTGAACACAGGCAGTATATTCCACTCATAACGGAGGTTCTTGATATGGTTTTCGCTTACATTCAATAATTCCGAAATACGCATGTCAGAAAATCCAAGTCGTTTCCAATTTCTCAATTTAATTGGAGTTATTTCCGACAACTCACTTTTCATGATGACTTTTTCTTCTTCAATCAGGCTTCTGATTTGCCGTAGAAACCAGAAATCTATTCCAGTTTGTTCATATAGAGCTTCATCGGACCATCCTCGCCTGACAGCGTCTGCAACATACCAAATACGTTTGCTGCTTACTGTTTGAAGTTCATGATCCAGGATTTCTTCCGGAGTTTTGTCAGCAGCAGAGTAATCAGGAGGGTTGAGTCCGGAATGTCCTGTTTCCAATGATCTGAGAGCTTTTTGAAAAGATTCCCTGAATGTTCTTCCTATTGCCATGACTTCTCCTACTGATTGCATCTGTGTGCCAAGATGGTCATCAGTAAGAGGGAATTTTTCAAAGGCAAACCTTGGTATTTTGGTTACTACATAATCAATGGATGGTTCAAAACAGGCAGGAATTTTTTTTGTGATATCATTAGGTATTTCGTCCAGCGTATAACCAACAGCTAACTTTGTGGCAATTTTTGCAATAGGGAATCCAGTAGCTTTGGAAGCAAGTGCGGAACTTCTTGAAACTCGTGGGTTCATTTCAATTACTAGAATTTTTCCATCATCTGGGTTAATGGCAAACTGAACATTTGAACCTCCAGTATCAACACCAATTTCCCGCATGATTTTGATCGACAAATCCCTCATATTTTGATATTCAAAATCAGTCAGTGTCTGTGCGGGTGCAACAGTAATACTGTCGCCGGTGTGTATTCCCATAGGATCAAGATTTTCTATTGAACATACGATGACTGTGTTATCTTTATGATCTCGCATCACTTCAAGTTCATATTCCTTCCAGCCTATAACGGACTGCTCAACCAATACTTCATTCGAAGGTGATAAGGCCAGTCCATGGGAAACAATTTGTTTTAATTCCTTTTCATTGTGAGCGATTCCTCCTCCGGCACCTCCAAGAGTGAAAGATGGCCTGATAATATAAGGAAAAGGAGTTGTTTCGGTAAAAGCTAATGCTTCTTCTACTGAATGCACAATAATGCTTGATGGCATTTCAATGCCGATTTTTGCCATAGTGTTTCGGAAAAGCTCTCGGTTTTCTGCTTTATTTATTGCTTCAATTGAAGCACCGATCAGCTCTACACCATTACTTTTAAGCACACCTCTTTCGTTAAGTTTAATTGCCATATTGAGTGCTGTCTGTCCACCCATCGTTGGCAAAATAACCTCCGGCTTTTCCATACTGATGACAGATTCAAGAGTATTTATGGTGATTGGCTCTATATAAGTTGCATCGACCAGTCCTGGGTCTGTCATAATGGTGGCAGGATTACTGTTGATCAAAACCACCCTGTACCCTTCTTCTTTGAGAGCTTTACAAGCCTGAGTTCCGCTGTAATCAAATTCACAGGCTTGACCAATCACAATTGGACCGGACCCGATGATAAGAACTGTCTGAAAATCAGTGCGTTTAGGCATAACTTTATTATCGTGTGATTATCAGATTCGATTTGAGTATTTGTAAGACAGGAGCCCTAAATATTCATGCACAATGGTCTGGAGGCGATTAAAATTTGCCCAGTCAAAGTAACGCCACCAGGGGATTGTTGTTTTTAGATAAGACTGGTTTGCTGCATATGCATAGGCCTCAATACCCAGTTTTTTAAAAACAGAAACAAGGCGCAACAAATGATAATCATGTGATACAAGAAGCACAGTTTTCAATTTTAAACGCTCAAGTATTTTGGCGGTCTCTATTCCATTCTTGTATGTGTCTGCAGAGCGATTTTCGATGATAATGTCATGTGAAGGTACTCCCATGCCTTGTAGAATGATGGCAATACCTTTGATGTTTACCGGGTGAAGATATGGTTCAGTAACACCGCCGGTTATAATTACAATCGGAGCCAGTCCTTCTAAATATAATTTTGCAGCCGCATGTGCTCTCAGGGTTGAACCTGGTGTTGGAGCACCTGACTTGTGTACACCAGCAGAAGCTACAACAATCGCATCACTTGGATGTTTTGTACTTTCTGGAGTCAAATATTTTAATGGATATGAAACGAGCTGGAAAAACAGTGTGTTGCTGCCAAGCATAAGAACAACCCAACTTCCTAAAAGTGTTCTGAATGAAATTTTTGAGTTTTTCCTTTGCTTGAACATCAACAGGAGGGTGCATGTCAATAACGTTAAAAGAAACAATGGTCCAAATACAATGTCTTCAAGTATGAATTTTAATGGGCGTTCCATTGTATGTTCTGTATCGGCAGGTTGCTAAAGTATTTTTTAGCTTTTAACTGTTTATAAATTCTCATATCAGTTAAACATAGAAAAATTAAATCTTAAAATTACAGTCATTCCAGACTGAGAAAACAATTTTTTGCATTATAATCGGGAATTTTCTGTGATTTTTCGGTTAAAATCAAACTGCATCGTTTCACCTACTCATTAAAGCACTTTAAGATTAGAATCATTGGATGAACTAATTTCTTAAGTGTTCTTTTATTTTTCTATTTCAGTTTCGCAATTTCTTAACTATTTAAAGGATTTTTTTATGCTCCTTTACAGCATGGCACATAGTTTTTGCTATCTTTACTGTGATTCGGTCCAATTTAAAAATTAATTTATAAGGACAAATGATGTTAAAGCAAACCCAATAATTATTTTTATTCATTTATTAGTCTACAGTAGTTCTTTACAAAGAAAATGTTCATCTTGAACGTTGAAGGTCTTTTCCTTAGTATAAATTAGTTTTTTCCCTGTTTCCCTCAATTTTCCCCCTGTAAAAAATGTACTTTCTGTTTGCCGTTTTATGCTGAAACTTTTTATCGCAGTTGTCGCTGTGGCCCTGATATACTGGATTTGGACAAAAAAAAATCAAATTTTGCCAAAAAGAAACGATGAATCAGAACCCTTCATCACAACAATTGAGGCAATTGAACTGAAAACGTTTTTAGATTGGGACACACCAGTGTCTTGCCTTGAAAGTGATGGAACACGTTATGGCCGGCAATTTAAGCAAAAAACGCCTCCTGAATTACCACATGAGCAAGGTTGCAGATGTGAAACCACAAAGTTATTTTATACCTCTGAGGATGTTTTTCAAGGAACTTCACCTGTTACAAAACACAAGTCAGCATTGGGGGATCTTTGTTCAAAAGACGCTTTGTTGCTTAAAAACATATTGCTGGAAATTAAGAAAGAATCTTCGAATGGGAGTTTCGCGGAATTGATGGATAAATTTGAGGTAAATGACTTTTCTGATGAGATACGTACCAAGGCAATTTCGCTGGCAGAACAAGCATACCAGCAATCGCAAAGTAAGTGATAATTTTTTTGTCCATCAAATAAATTCATCAGAAAGTGGAAATATTCTTTTGCAGAATTTTGGTTAATGTGACCTGAATCTATCGGGAAAAGAAAGTAATGAAAATACTGGCAGGGTTTTTCAAAGCGATATTCTGGATACTGGTAATAACTGGAGTTGTTTCCGGAACAGCTCTTGGAGTTTATCTGTATGAACTGAGTAAAACGTTGCCTCAAAATCTTGAAGATGAGCTCCACAAACGTAATGACGTTTTACCTACTGTTCTGTATGATCGCGAAGGAAATCAAATTTATGAACTGTTTATTCAACGAAGAATTGTAATTCCGTATG
This sequence comes from uncultured Pseudomonadota bacterium, assembly GCA_913052275.1. Lineage (GTDB taxonomy): Bacteria > SAR324 > SAR324 > SAR324 > NAC60-12 > Arctic96AD-7. The sequence continues at coordinate 13,676 of CAJXDX010000003.1, forward strand.
AACAGTTCCCGCCTCATCTGGTGCATGCTTTAATTTCCAGTGAAGATGCACGATTTTTCTCTCACCTCGGAATTGATCCGCTGAGAATACCCAAAGCATTTATGGCAAATCTGAGGGCAGGAAGAATAGTTCAAGGTGCAAGCACACTCACTCAGCAAACAGCAAGGCTGTTTTTGTTGAGCAGGGAAAAACAGATTGTTAGAAAGCTTAAAGAAATGCTTCTTGCTTTTCGTATGGAAATGCAGTTTTCCAAGCAGGATATACTTTCGCTTTATCTAAACAAAGTATTTTTGGGAAATGGTGAAGGTGTTGAGGCTGCGGCTCAGGGTTATTTTGGAAAACATGCCTCGGAGCTGAATCTTGCAGAAAGTGCTCTTTTAGTCGGTATACTTCCGGCGCCATCACGTTACGCTCCTCATATTAATCCTGAATTTGCCAAGCAAAGACGGAATGTTGTTTTACGAAGAATGAGAGAAGAAGGTTTTATATCGGAGCAGGAATTACAGGATACAATTGTCAAGCCAATCAGCCTTATTCGTGTCCATGATTCAACCACCGAAGCCACATCATATTATGTGGAACATGTACGTCGTTACCTGATAAAGAAATATGGTTCGAAAGTTCTATATCAGGGTGGCTTGAAAGTTTATTTGGCAATGGACCTGAATTTTCAGACAAATGCCCATGAAGCACTGAGAAAAGGAATTTTGGAGTTAACAAAACGTCAGGGTTACCGGGGTGCACAAAATCAGGATATTCCTGATAACAACAGTTTGATGAAAGAAACAGTTGATGAAAATTTATTACAGTTTGATTCAATGTTTCTGGAGAACATTGTTTCTGGTGTTGTAAATGAAGTCAGTGATGAAAAAGTGACAGTGAAACTGGGGGATTCTGTCGGAATACTTGAATGGAGCAATATAAGTACCTGGAAAAATGGTGAGCTAATAAAAAATGAAAGACCTACACCCATTACCAATCCGTCAGAAATATTTGCCAAAGGCGATAAAATTCTAGTAAGGCTGGAAGATTTTGATGCAAAAAGAAATTACTTTCGTCTGCAGCTATATCAGGAGCCTTTAGTTAATGGAGCTTTGCTTGCTATGGATCCAAAGACAGGTGAGGTATTTTCAATGTCAGGCGGTTATCGTTTTGGAGAAAGTGAGTTCAACAGAGCAATACAGGCTCGAAGACAACCAGGGTCATCGTTCAAACCAATAGTCTACTCAGCTGCCCTTGATGCAGGATTTACACTCAGCAGTGAGTTAATAGACAGCCCTAGAGCTTATGCTACTGGCACACAGACTGCAGGAGATGCAGAAATATGGACACCAAAAAATTATGGAGACAAGGTAATTGGAAAAGTGACCTTTCGTACGGCACTCGTTAAAAGTTTAAACCTGCCTACAATTGGGCTTTGTGAAGAGTTAAAACCGGAGCAGGTTATATCATACAGCAGACGATTTGGAATCTCAGCTGAGATGATGCAAAATTTAACAACTTGTCTTGGATCGTTGTCTGTCACATTGCAGGAAATGTTAAGCGCATACGGAGTATTTGCAAACCAGGGACGTTTAGTTAAACCAATCTACGTTTTGAAAGTTGAAGATCAAGATGGAAATATTTTGGAATCAAGTGTTCCGGAGTTACAGCAAGTTACGTCAGAAGAAACAGCATTTCTTATGAGCAATTTATTACAAGATGTAGTTCAGCGTGGAACAGGACGGCGGGCACGGGCAATTGGACGACCCTCAGCAGGTAAAACCGGGACTACCAATGACAGCGTAGATGCATGGTACATAGGTTATATACCGCAATTGCTAACTGGTGTTTACGTTGGCTTTGACCAACCAAGAAATATGGGGAAATCAGAAACTGGCTCAAGAGCTGCAGCTCCGATCTGGATCAGCTTCATGAAAAATGCTGTTGCAAATTTACCAACGGAACAGTTTCCGCAACCACCCGGAATCACAACAATAAAAATTCACAAGTCCGGAAGAAGGGCTACTGCTTGTGACAATAATGATGATATTTTTGAAGAACATTACAAATCCGGAACAGAACCTGTTTTGGATCTATCAGTTTCCGGAAATTGCATGATGGCTGTAAAGTCAGCCGAGGAGGTAAAAGAGGAAAGTGAAACTGAGCTATGAAGTTAAGTTTAGATGAACTCATGCTGCAAGGTTCAAGGCAGAATTAATGTTAAAACCTTGAACCCTGCAAATCTCCTTTTTAGTTTAAAGCTTTTTTCAATGCGCTGCCTGCTTTGAATTTAGCACTTTTCGATGCAGGAATGTTGATAACTTGAGATGGGTTTTGGGGATTACGTCCTGTACGTGCAGCACGGTTAGAAACTGAGAATGTGCCAAAACCAATCAATGTGAGAGAATCACCCCTTTTAAGAGCTTTTTCAACATTGGATGTGAATGATTTTAAAAAACGGTCTGCATCAGCCTTTGTCAGGCCGGTATCTGCTGCGAGAGCATCAATAAGGTCAGCTTTTGTCATTGTATTTTCCCTATTTAAAGATTAGCAAACAGATAGTTTGTCCGGTAAGACATAACTATCAGCAAAATTTCGAACTCTGAGATGCTGAGTGCAACTCAGTTACTATCAATGATTTGCCAACAAAATTTATCATCGACGCTACAAGAATTATAATCATTTGAAAAATTTGTCAAGGTACTAAAAGAAAAAAAATGAATTTTTTTCAATATATAAGAAATATAGTAGGTTTTCGAAGTCATCCAGCAGTTTTGGCTAATTCTTCAGGAAATCTCAGCATTTTGGAAAAACTGCTTTTTTTTCATGATCAAGGAATTTTTTCATTGCTGTTTGTTGGCTCCTTGTTGCTGCATGTAATGCTGGTGATAATGGTTGGCATTCTCTCTGAGTTTTTGAAGCCTGAACCGCCTCCTATTCGAGCAAAAATTGGTGTACGCTATGCCGAGCTGCCAGCTAAGCCCACTCCAGTTATTAATGCTAAAACTGAGATTCAGAAGCCGGTATTGCAAAAACTTGAGTCCAAACCCCTTGAAAAGTTGATAACACCTGAACCAAAACAACCAGTGCTGAAAAAACCAATCCTTCAAGATACAATTAAAAATTCAGTACTTTCAAAACCAGCTTTGCCTCAGCCGGAAGCACCACGCCTGAAAATGCCTCAACCAAATAAGATCCCTTTGTTGAGCGAAGGGAAGAAACCTGATTTTAAAAAAACACAAATTATAAAGATTCCTGAGAAACCACTATTGTCTACTCCTGATTTACCAACCTCGATACCGAAACTACCGAAAGTTAAAAATGACCCAGTGTCACTAACTCCTTTGACTTCAAAGAAATCCAGGCTTTCACCTAGCCAGATTGATTTACCGAAGATCGAAGTGAAAAATATGCTGCCAAAAAAATTAAGCACTCCAGAATTTTCCAAGCCCAAAGATCCTGATTTTGAGAAGTTGCTAAAAATTTTAACTCCCTCATCATCCGAGGTGCCTGGAATTAAACCGGATCAACCTGCAGAGAAGCCTGAATCTTTGTTGGAGGAAATGCCTGCGGATCAAATGAAAATTGATGATGACCTTCCAGAAATAGGAATTTTTGAGCAGACTGAAGATCAGGAATTAAATCAAATCCCCAATATGAGTTATTTGCAGCGAAAAAAGTTAGCTCAACTTGCCGGAGAGGAATATAATCTGCACATCAGAACACGTATTAATCCGAAATTTGGCAGCAATTCACCAAATTTGTTTGTCAGAATCCTGCTCAAAATTAATGAGGCAGGTGAAATAGTTTACCATGAAATAAAAGACTCCAGTGGATCTACCGCATTTGATAAGGCTGCTGAACTGGCTGTGCGCAATGCAGTCCTCGATCCCCTACCAAAAGCATTGGCTGAGAATCCCCCTTATATTGTTTTGATCAGGATTCAGTCTCCGCAAAATTGAGTTGAGGATGCTAAATTAGCACATGCCTTTTTTTATAAAATTGTTTGTAGTTCGATCGCTTCGTTTTTTCTTACCTGTATTCATATTTTTTGTCTCTTCTGATACAAGAGCGCAAACATACTCCAGTGAGGAAATAGTTATAAGTGGATTGGGTTTCGCGAGATTTAGTGTAAGTTTGATTGCCGAAGACAGCTTCTCTGAACACCCAGCGGCAAGTCGATGGCTAAGAATTTTTGATCGAAACCTTTGTTGGAGTGGTGTTTTCATGGTGACTGATTCAAGATACCGGAGTTGTCGAACAACAGGCGGGGCTGATGTGGATATGAAAATTATCCTTAAGATTAATCAAAGTAAAACAAACTCAGGCAAATTAATCTCAAAACAGCTGATGTTGATAGTTGCTGATAACAACGGAGTTCCGCTGTTTCCTCTTGCACTGAGCCTGCGTAAAGGCCGTTTCCGTGAATCAGACTTGATGGAGTTAATTAACGATTTGTCTGCTCAGCTGACCGGACTAGAAGGAGTTATGGGCAGTACAATCGCTTTTACACTTAAACAACCCAAGCGTCGGAAAATTATTGCAAGAGTTAATACCCATGGAAAGAAACTTGCCGCAATATCCCGTAATCCTAATATCAGTTTACTGCCTAAATGGAATCCTCAAGGTGATGCGATAGTCTACACTACATTAAGCCGAAGAGGGACATCTATCATTTACGATGATCTTAATCTAAAGAAACAACCTGTAGTATTGCTAACTTCAAACAACTCAGGAGCTCGTGTTTCAAGTAATTTTCTAAGTGTAAGCGGGGGTTCATGGTATTCCAGTGGCCAAAAGCTGATTGTGACGCTCAGTCGGAAAGGCAACACCGATTTGTATATCTTTGACAGACATAATAGAAAGGAATACCGGCTGACATCTCACAAGGCTATTGACACAGTTCCAGATTTATCACCTGACAATCAGAATTTGATTTTTGTTTCTGACCGCTCAGGTAATGAACAAATATATTTTTTAAAGCTGGGCACAAAAATCCCCTTCCAGCTTACATTTGGAAGAGGCAGCAACAGTGATCCTGTCTGGTCTCCAGACGGGACCCTGATAGCTTATTCCAGATTCAGATATGGTATTAGTCAAATACATTTGATGGATCCGTTTACTGGTGAAGATCATGCTTTAACTCGTGGGCGCTATAATTCCGAACAACCTGCATGGTCTCCTGATGGACGTCAAATCGTTTATGTTTCTTCTCCAACAGGAATTAATAAATTATATGTAATGTTTGTTGATGGAACTGGACGCAGGCGTTTGACACGTACACCAAAAGATTTTGAAGAAGGTTCCCCCAGCTGGACACCTAGAAAGTTTTAATGCAAATTGAAGATTGGCATTCGGAAGCTGACCAGCAAATAATCCGACGAGAAAAACAGAAAGCCAGAGAACTCCGTCAATCCCAATGGTGGAAAAACAGAAGAGCCTGTAACATTTGTTATTACTGTAAAACTGACACTCCTGCCAGAAAACTTACAATGGATCATGTTGTACCTCTGGCTCGCGGCGGTCGCAGTATAAAATCGAACTTAGTCCCCTGTTGCAAGTCCTGCAATAATCTGAAAAAAAATTTACTCCCTGTAGAGTGGGAAAAATTTTTAAATAATTTCAGATAAAACTGAGCTAACATATTGAATTAACGTACATAATTATAATTTAGTTACAAGAAGTAAATTAATATGATATTCATCACCCTGTAATTTTTTCTTTACAAAATCAGCAATTCCTGATAGTATATCCGCCGAAATAATAAGATTAATTATAGGAGGATTAATTATAGGAGTGAGATGAATAAAACATTTAATAGACAAAGTAACCGTTTTGGATCAGGCGGTAAAATCAAAGGTAAGAGTGGTAAAAATTCGTCCAAAGGACTTCCGACAAGCGAGGATATTGAACTTGCCACAAAGGCATTCCTTGCAAAAGGAGGTGAAATTGAAAAGTATTCACAAAATGCTGAAAATGCTCATAAAGATGTCTTTCGGGCGAACGTAGAACCTGACTCCCGTCTAGGTATGGGGTCATTGGTGGACGATTCATGGGATTGCTGGGAAAACAAGGATTACGAAACTAATCCTGGTGGATCAGTGTCCTGATTAGAGAAAAATTTTTACTTTCAAATGTCAGGAACCTTCTGAGGTTCATATGCTATGAGGAGCAGAATTCAGAGGTATAATTTAAGCAATGTTTTTTCTTGTTTAGATTAAAGCTTAGTTCGTGTTTTATCGGCAGAGTTTTAAGAATCCCTTTGTTTCTTGGTTCATTTCAAAAAATTAATTACTGATCCATCAGTAACGTGCCGTAATATTTGTGAAGATACCTCTGGCATCCAATAATTGCCTCCTCATAATTTGTTTAAGCAAAGTGGAAATATGTTTTGCATTTATTTCCAATTGAAATTCCCCCCAGACCTGCCCATTAACTAAGAAGTTTTTTCTGGAAATAATTTAATTGCTGGAACTTATTAGATAATGATAATTTCCAAAAAAACAACCGTCCTTCTAAAAACTGACCTGATTTTCAACTAGCTGTGAAGTAATATGCTGGCTTATCTCAGAACAAGTCTGACTCACACCTGCTCAATAATTACCAAGAGAGATTACTTCTTGAAAACCTCAAAGTTGGTTAATAAATTTAACATAAAAACTCTCATAAAAAATTTTAATTATCCGGACTTCTTGACAACTAAATATTTTCCTGTCCCCCCACCCTTTTAATACCTTAATACTTCTTTTTCAGATTTCATATAGTTCTCCATCAGGGCTGTTTTCAGTTGAATAAACAACTGGCACAGTTTTTGTTGTAAATAGAGTAATTACTTCTTTATATAACAAAGACTTAATTTACAGATGTTGTAAGGGACACACCAGAATTTAAATATTACAACGCGATATCCGCTGATACTATGTTAGTTAAAAAATACCTAGCTGCAATTACAGGATCCTTTTTGCTATTAAACTTCCATGGTTTTTCAACCATTCAGTCTGCAGAATTTAATCAGGCACAAATAGAGATTCTTCCGCTGACATCATTTTTATTCGCTAACCGAGATCCTATGAGGGCAGGGTGGCATCGAGAGCCCATCAGCAAAGGTGTTAAAAATCTAAAATCAGTCACTGAAAAACCTGTGGGATCTTTATTTGTACAGCTCAAGCCCAGACTGAATGAAGGGGAATATCAGCTGGCTTTGCGTGTTTTGAGGGACGGTTCTCATCAATTCCTGCGGCTACGTGAATTTACTGGCGGGAAACCACTTAATCATAAAGTTTACTTAACAATCCCATTTGAATTTTTGATTGGTGTTATTCAGGGTGAGGCAATTCGCTCTCTTTTCCCAAATGATCGTGTTGAAGCAGGGGGTTGGTTGCATCAAGTCACCTATGCCTGGGAAACTCCGGAATTACTTGAAAAAGTTTTTACCACTTCCGGAAATAACACTTTCCATCAGGAAGCTTTTAAACAAGGGGTACAATTTACTATTCCATGGAACAGTTTGAGTTCTGATCTGGAACTTGAACCATTAGCCGTCCGTGACCCACTTGTTATCAGAAAAGACGATTCAGGTCTGCGTTACGCTTTTTATCAAATTAAACCCGGAGACACATTATATTCTTCAGTGGTAATACGTTTTATTGGTGAAACAAAGCACTATGCACGAAGTCAAAATGCAAGTGATTTACTGGTCTTGAATGGACTCGCTGATGCACGGCACCTTTCACCCGGTCAATACATAAAAATACCTTTGGAATGGATAAGACCAGAATATTTATACCATGTGCCGAGTATTTATCGATCTTCTGAGGAATTCAATTCTGAAAAAAAAGTGAAATCCCAACAGTACTTGCCATACCACATTCTCCAGCCTGAATCTGGTAATTCTAACGGCATAGATATCATTAGTCAGCGTTAAAAATATGAAATTAAAATTCATAATATTCTCAATTTTGCTGCTTTGTTTAACAGCTCTTGCAGATAATGGTGCTGCAAAATCTGAGAAAAAATCGAATTGGAAAAGCTTTAGTTTACCCGACCAAACTTCCAGACAGTCAAAGATGCTGGTTGGCTGGAATGGAAGTCGATTGGTGGTAAAACTTAAGCCGCAAGCAGGAGAGGGTGGTTATAGTCTGGCTAAAAGAGTTCTTGTACCTGAATATCGTAGCCTGAAAACCATAAGGAAATACAGTAAAACCCGCAGTTTATACCAGCACAGATACATTACTTTCCCGCTTAAGGTTATTAATGGAAATATCCGCAGTTCAGCTCTCAAGGCCTCATTTTTCAATGATAAAGCTACAAATAAATACTGGCAGCACCATGTTACTTATAACTGGGAAACAACCAGCATGATTGCAGGCCTTTTTACAAAAAAAGGAATCAAGGCAGGCAATTTAGTGCGTTTCAATAAAATGCGCAAGAATGGGAACGTTCTCCAAATTGGTGACATTATTAAAATTCCCTGGAAGTGGATCAGTCCTGAATTGAAACTTCGGAAGTTTGCAGTCAAACCACCTTTGAAACTTATCCAGGACAAATCAGGGAACCTGTTTGCACAATACCAGATGCAAACTGGAGATACGTTATACTCTTCAGTTGTAATCCAATTTACAGGACGTCTATTAAATGATGAAGTCAACCAGATTGCAAATGAATTGCTGAAATTGAACAATATTTCTGAGGCCAGACTTATTCAAAATCGCCAGAAGATTAAAATTCCTCTGGAGTTGTTGAGCGAAGAGTATATTGGAAGTCGGAAAAAAAAGAATATTCCAAGGAACATATCCAGTACCCCCAAAAATGCTGAGAAAATTGAGGCACAAAAAATCAATTCTTTAAAATCCGTTTCCAATGCTAAGAAAGATAAAAAAATAAAGAAAAAGCAGAATACCATCACAAAGAAATCAAATTCTTCTGATAAAAAAAATGTTCATAAAATACATGTTATTCTTGATTCAGGTCATGGAGGTGGTGACCCTGGAGCAACTGCAGGAACTAAAAAAAATAAGGATCTGATTTACGAAGATGAAGTGGTTTACGATATTAGTAGACGAGTAACCGAATTACTGAAAAATCATGGGATAATTGTACATAATACACTGGCAGATCCTAATCAAAAAAAGCCGATTCGATTTCTTTCACATAAGCATGATCAGGATGAACAACTCCTTGTTACTCCCAGATATTTGAATCGCAATTCCCGTACTGGGGCAAATATGCGCGTTTATCTTGTAAACCATATATTTCATAAATTGAAAAAGAAAAAAGTACCTAAGAAAAATATCTTATTCATCAGTTTGCATGGTGATGCGCTTCATTCTTCTTTAAGAGGAGCAATGGTATATTATCCAGACCGACGTTTGCGAAGAGGCATGTTTGGATTAAAAAATAAAATATATCGCCAGCGAAAGGAGTATAATCCCAGTTTAACTTTCAAACCAAGTGATAACCTGTATTCTGAAAAACTCAGTAAATCTTTTGGCAAAATAGTTATCAATGAATTTCGCAAATTAAAGCTGCCCACACACCGGGTTTCTTCAGCAGTCAGAGGTTATCTGTATCGAAAAGGCAGAAAAACTCTTCCTGCTGTTTTACGCTACAGTAAGGTGCCTACATCGGTTTTAGTGGAAATAGCAAATCTTAACAATAAACATGACAGACGTAGTCTTTTAAAGTCAAAATCTCGTCAGCAAATAGCTCTCGCAATATCTAATTCAGTAGTTGCTAACTTTGGTCGAACAAGCGGTCTTGTGGCGAAGCTGTAATCAAAAGATTAATTTAATGATTCAGATCAATTCTGTTGTTTTTGACCTTGGTAACGTACTGATAGACTGGGATCCTCGTTATCTATATCGCAAATTATTTCAGACTGAAGCAGAAGTTGAATGGTTTTTGGAGAATATTTGTGATCATGACTGGAACCTAAAACATGATTCTGGCCAACTTTTTTCCAAAGGTATTTTGGAGAAATCTAAAAAATATCCAGAGTACAGTGAGCTTATTAATGCCTGGTATCAGCGCTGGGAAGAAATGCTTGGAGGTCCAATAGATGAATCAGTAGAGGTGTTATCTGAATTGAAAGAAAAAGGAGTGTTATTATATATACTAAGCAATTGGTCTGCGGAAACATATCCAATCGCAGAAGAACGGTTTGATTTTCTAAGCTGGTTTGATGGCAAAATTATTTCTGGAGAAGCAGGAATTGTAAAACCTGATCTGGAAATATATAAATTACTGATGAACAGGTATGAGGTCAAACCGCAACACACAGTATTTATCGACGATAAGGAAGAGAATATCAAAGCAGCAGAATTGTTAGGAATCCATGGGATTCATTTTCAGAATGCCTCAAAACTCAGGAAAGATTTACAGATGCTGAAATTACTCTGAAGATATTAACTACCTCAAAATGTGTTTTCTGCACTTATGATCTAATCCTTTTTCAAATTCAAGCATTTCCTGAAATGCTTTAAAACAGTTGATTTATATCCGAAATCTTTGCGAAAACTTGTTGTTTTAAGCTGTGTTTTTTTAATACTTTCCGGCATAATGCTAGCTTATCCGGAAATTTTTCCATGGGCTGAAGAATCTACAGCGGCGTCTTTACTGCATATTTGGGCCGGAATATTTTTTATAGTCATTTTTCCTATATATTCCTGGGATCATATTAGAGGGCATTCGAATCGTCTGAAGAAAATTTCTGTAGTAACTGCAACAGGCATACTTCAGTTTTTTTCCGGCATGGGATTGATTTTTTCAGGAATCCCTTTGCTTCTTTACAGTGCAGATGTTCTTGATTTTCCCCGTGAAATTCATTTGATTCTGACGTTTGTTTTAGCCTTAAGTCTTATTTTACACAAAATATCCGAAAAGTAGTTTGTTAGAACTTTCTTATTTAGTCCATTTAATCCAGCATCATGCCTGCTTTAAAAAATAAAGTTCAGTTAATGGATACCACTCTGAGGGATGGTGAACAAACTCAGGGCGTTTCATTTACTCCCCCCGAAAAGGCCAATATAGCAAAATCTCTTTTGAAAAAGCTTCGTGTTGATCGCATTGAAGTAACCTCAGCTAGAATCTCAGAGGGTGAATTAAGTTCTGTACAAAACATTTCAGGTTGGGCCAGTGAAAATGGGTATTTGGACTCAATCGAAGTTCTGGGATTTATTGACCACAAAAAGAGTGTTGACTGGATAAAGGAAGCAGGCTGCAAGGTGATGAATTTATTGACCAAAGGCAGTGAGAACCACTGCAGGAATCAATTGCGTAAAACACTTAAAGAGCATGTTGCTGATATAAGGAAAACCATTAAATATGCTAATTCCAGGAATGTTAATGTAAATGTCTATCTGGAAGACTGGTCAAACGGGTATCAAAACAGTCCCAAATATGTATTCCAGATGATGGATGCTTTAAAAGATGAAGGCATAAATCATTTCATGCTTCCTGACACTCTAGGCGTTTTGTCTCCGGATCAGGTGTATTCCATGCTTAAAGACATGATAAAAAGGTTCCCCTGGGCAACTTTTGATTTTCATCCGCACAACGATTATGGCCTGGGAGTGGCTAATGTGCTGTATGCCGTCAAGGCCGGGGTAAGGAACGTACACTGCACAATGAATTGTCTTGGGGAAAGGGCAGGTAATGTTTCTCTTGCAGAAATTGCGGTAGCTCTGCATGACAAACTTGGCATGGAGCTTTCTATTGATGAGTCTAATCTTGCCCCGGTAAGTGAAATGGTAGAAAGCTTTTCAGGGAAAAGGCTCCCGGATAATGCCCCGATTGTTGGAGAAAATGTTTTTACTCAGACCAGCGGGATCCATGCCGATGGAGATAAGAAGGCAAATTTATATCATAATCCAATTGTTCCAGAGCGTTTTGGTCGCAAAAGAAGCTATGCACTCGGCAAAATGAGCGGCAAAGCTTCACTCGCAAAAAACCTTGAGACACTGGGAATTCAGCTTGTTGAAGAAAATTTGAACAAAGTACTGAAACGTGTTGTTGAACTGGGCGACACAAAAAAATCAATGACAGCAGCTGACTTGCCCTTCATCATTACAGATGTTCTGGAAACAAGCGAAACTCAACGAATTGAGCTCCTGAATTGTTCTATTTCCAGTGGACTGAACCTGAAGGCAACTGCCACAATACACCTGAAAATTGATTCAAAGGAGTATCGTGAAGCTGGAAGCGGAAATGGAGGATATGACGCATTTATGAGTGCAGTTAACAAAATATTGAAAAAGCTTAATCTTGAGTCACCTGAATTAGTTGATTATCAAATCAGGATACCAAGAGGCGGAAAAACAAATGCTCTGACAGAAGCAATTATCACATGGCAGGTGAATGGGAAACGTCTTCAGACAATCGGAATTGATTCTGATCAAGTTCTTGCTGCAGTGAACGCAACCCTTAAACTGCTGAATTTGCAATTGTTGCAAAAGGATGTTCAACAACAATAATATGAATTTACAATGTGGAATTTGGGTTTAAGCCCACTATGCATGAATTCAACACCAGCAGGTTCTTTTGTGCTGGGGAGAATTAATATAAATGCGCCTCTCAACTGCTGAAGGTAACCTGTCCGAAATTTATTTCCCCTTGACAGCAAACCCGGCGGGGTATAACCATTTGTTGCTGGCAGAAAGTGTTCTTTGGCAATTCCCGGAAACACAATCATTAGTATTCATACTTTCCAACGGCAGACATCCCGACCCATTTAAAACCGTCCAAATTCCTCACGCCTCTTTACGTTATGAAATTTTAAGAAGCGCTCTATTAGACTGGTCTGATCCTGAAAATTCGCTTCCGGCCAGATATGCTGATGAATCCGGAGTTTTGCTTAAATTAGGAAGGAATAACTGTACTATTTCCAGGTGGGAATTATCGTTCAGCCGGCCTTTACGTCTTGCTGATCACGTTCAATATTTTTCAACAGAACAAAAAATCGCTTTGATTGTAGGTGCAGATTTGATTCAGCGCATGCTAGATCCAAGAATTTTCACAGATACCGATTTAGCTCAAATAGAAAGTGGCTGTCTACTGATTGCTGCACCCCGTAATGATATTGATTTAAAACACACTTTACAGCTGATTAAACAAAAAAGAGGTGTGAAATTAACTGTCCTCCAAATCACTCCAAGTGTGCTTCCGAAAAAACTGCAAAAATTTTATCAAATTTCATCCACACATATTCGCAAAGCAACACAGGCAGGACATTCGCTGGAGACATTTTTGCCAGCAAATGCCGCCAGGCATATTTCACAAAACTGTTTATATAACAGGCGGGAACAAATCACTGATTCATATTATTCACATTTAAATGAACACCAGCATAGTTGTTTTGAATTGAAGGAACAACTGGAAGCAGCAGCCATGAAACTTCAAAAACATCTTGCACAACGAGCAAAAAACGGACAACCTCACCGCTTTTCTGTTTTGGAAACAAGCACAGGAGGACAAATTGCTCAAACCTTCACAAGTCTTCCCGGAGCTTCAGAGCACTTTCTTGACGGCAGAATTATCTATGGTCAGGAGGCTCAAAAGCAATTTTTAGCTGTTCAAGAATTTGAAGATTCAAGCGTATCTCAAACAAGAGCGCAGAATCTTGCCAGAGCAATGCAAAGACATTCTGGTGCAGATTGGGCTCTTGCAGAAACTGGTATGGCAGGCCCTCCATCAAAAGACAGACACAGCAGGAAAAACGGACAATGTTATCTTGGTCTGGTAATATCAACTGAAGTAAGGTATAAGTTTCTTGAGTTTAATCCTTTTCTTACGCGAAAAGAGCATCAGCTGATGTTTGCGATCGAAGCATTGGCTTGGGCGGAAAAGGAACTACAAATAAAGCGCTGATTTAAAAAAATGAAAGAATTACTGCAAAAATTGCTGGCATCAGAAGCGCTCAGCTTTGAAGAAGCACGAGATATGATACTATGGATCATGAGTGAAGAAGCTGTGTCTGTTCAGGCGGCAGCACTTTTAGCTTTGCTGCAGGCTAAAGGAGTTACTGTTGAAGAAATGGCTGGAGCGGCTCTGGCCATGAGGGAACGCGCTTCTGGAATAAAAGCACCTGAAAATGCTATTGACACTTGCAGCACAGGAGGAAATGGAATCAGCACCTTCAACATTTCAACATGTGCCGCAATAATCGCTGCCGGTGCCGGTGCGGTTGTAGCAAAACACGGCAACCGCAGCAACACAAGAAAAAGCGGGAGCGCCGAAGCACTGGAAGCGTTAGGAGTGAATATAACTTTGGAACTTGATGAAGTTGAAAAATGCCTTAAGGATTTGGATATTTGTTTTTGTTACGCGATCAATCACCATCCAGCCATGCGCTTTGCCGGACCAATACGCAAGGACTTGGGGGTTCCCACTGTATTTAATCTGCTGGGTCCCTTAACAAATCCTGCCGGTGCAAAAAGTCAGTTGATTGGAGTTCCAAATGTTGAGCTGACTTCGAAAATAGCTCAGGTCCTAAAGCGATTAGGCAGCGAACGTGTACTGGTAGTTCATGGACATGACGGTCTGTGTGAGCTGACAGTCACTTCCCCTACACATGTGGCAGAACTTAGAGAAGGCAATATCAAAGAATATGAAATAACTCCTAAGCAGCTTGGTCTCAAGACGGGAAAATTGGAGGAGATAAGCATAGATACTCCTGAAGAAAGTGCCAGGATAATTGAGCGTATTTTTTCTGGAGATGAGAAAGGCACTGCACGTGAAATTGCTCTGGCAAATGCCGCCGGTGCGTTAGTCGTATCAGGTCAGGTTGAGAATTTGGAAGAAGGTGTAGATCTGGCAGCTAAGACAGTTGACAATGGAAAAGCAGCAGAAAAACTTAATGATTTAATCAAGTTTTCATGGGCAAACCATCAGGCTTCGTAAACCAAGATTTTGTTAAACTAATATTCAGGTCCGTAGACTATTGATTTATATCAAAAGCAGATGCTCTTAATAGTCATACATTACTTTTCAATTTCCGCAAAACTTTCCACATAAGTTCAGGCTCATCAGTGATGATCCCTGTAACCCCCCATTGAGCCAGCTGCTCAATACGTTTTTCATCATTAATCGTGTAAGCAATTGTTCTGAAACGGTTTGCTTTGAGGATTTCTATAAGAGAAGGAGTTACGAATCTTTCATCAGGGTGGAAAGAATATGCTTCTGTACCTTTACAGAGTTTTAGAACATTTTCTTCAGAAAATTCTGTTTCCTGGAGTGGGGCGGTTCTGAGTGAAGTTTGGTTGTTATGTTTGCTGTGCCACAATTTGATTCTGGGAAAGAAGGAGTGCTCAAAACTTGAAATCAGCACAGATTCAGCCATTCCAAACTTTTCAACCATTATGCATATCTGTTTTTCGATTGCATCGGCAGGACCAGCTGATTCATAGCTTTCCGGTTTGATTTCGATGTTAACTAAAATTTTACCTCTGATTTGCAAAAGGATCTCCTCAAGAGTGGGAATTGATTCTCCTTTAAATTCTGGACTGAACCAGCTTCCGGCATCCAGCTTTTTTAATTCTGAGAGTGTGACTTCAGACACCAGTCCATGACCGTCAGTAGTTCTTTCCAGGGTTTGATCATGGATTACAACAGGTACACGGTCTTTTGTCAGGCATACATCTAATTCAATCATGTCTGCACCTGCTTCTATTGCAGCCTCAAAAGCTGAAACAGTATTTTCAGGATATCTCCCACTATATCCCCTGTGCGCAACTACCCACGGACGTTTTATTTTTTCCAGTTTATTTATATTTTCCATAGATTGACAGGTTATGACGGTTGATATAGTATCAATTGAGATTTTTTCGATACATAAAAACTGCTCATGGATGCTTTAAAATATTTCATTTAGTTTTGTAATGTCTGACTTTTTATGTCATCTTCTACAAAAACTGGTTCAACTGACTTTGTAAAATCAAATTTTGAGAATGAGGTTGAGTTTTCACAAGTGGTCAAAGATGGAAGACGCATTCTTGAAATTGAAGTTGAATATCAGACTGAGGAATGGGCCTGGACTGGTGATTTAGATGATGCAGGAATTTTTATCTTTAGCTATCTATTATATGACTACAAGAAAAAAATTCTGTCTTTACGGCGCTTGAAAGAAAGCGTCTATACTTTGAACCTTTTACGGCAAAAGATGATTCCTTCACATGAAAAAACGGGGCTTCCTCTGCTGGAAGATTTTCAGGTTATATTCACCCTTTATGAGAAACTGAAGCATGAAGAAATGTCCTGGGAAGATTGTGAAGAATATGTCATGGAGCAAATTTCAGCACATCGCAGGTCCAACTAACATCTTCACACTTTTTCGACCAGTCTTTTTGCCTGATTGATGACATCCAGGTTTTCTGATACCTCAAGCGATATTTTTTCATTCAGTTTTTGTTCAGCACATTCCTGTGCGTGTTTAATTGCATTGCGGATTGTATGTACTCTGGAGCTTCCGTGACAGATAATTACAATACCGTTTACTCCCAGCAAAGGAGCCCCACCTACTTCAGAGTAGTCAGCTCTTTGACGCAAAGCCCTGAATGGTCCTCTCATAGCCTGATATCCTATTTTGGCAAGCAAAGTGTTGTCAACTTCTTCTCGAAGAACACTGCGTACAAAATCGAAAGTTCCTTCTGCAACTTTAAGTGCAATATTCCCGATAAAACCATCACAAACTACTACATCCACAATATCCTTGAACATCGACTTTCCTTCAATGTTGCCTGTAAAGTTAAGTGTGCTTTGCTTCAGTAAATCATAAGTTTCTTTGAGTTGCAGATAACCTTTGCCTTCCTCCTCACCATTGTTTAGCAAGGCAACCCTGGGATTATCCAGATGAAGCGAAGTGCGGGCGTAAGCATCTCCCATAAGTGCAAATTGAAAAAGGTACAGCGGTTTGCAGTCTGTGTTTGCACCTATGTCCAATAGGACGAAGGGGTGATTCCGATGAATGGAAGGCATGAGAGTGGCAATTGCAGGGCGCTCAATTCCTTCAACAGATTTAAGCACAAATTTCGCGGTGGCCATCGCTGCTCCAGTATTACCGGCACTTACTACAGCATCTGCTTCGCCTGTTGCAAGAAGATCTACTGCTACTTTGATGGAAGAATTTTTCTTTTGACGTAATGCCGTGGTAGGAGATTCGTTCATCTCCACTGTTTCAGTGGAATTTACGATGCGTAATTTGTTTTGATCGAAGCTGTGTTGTTTCAGTACTTCTTTGATTTGGTCTTCTGCTCCAACTAAAACAACTTCTGTACCCAGTTCAGATATTGCCTGCAGAGCAGCTTCAATTTGTACTGTTAAGGGGCTATCTCCTCCCATTGCGTCAACCGCAATTGCCATACTTTATCCTGGTTTGCTGTTGATGATTGAAAGAGCAGAAAAAACAGCTCAGGTTGCTGCTACTTCGATGACTTCAACACCCTTGTAAAATCCACATTCGGGACATACGCGGTGAGGTCTGATCAATGCGTGACAATTGGTGCATTCAGATAGAGCAGTTTCCGGGATTTTGATATGTCCTCTCCTGTGGTCTCGTTGACTGCGTGATATTTTCCTTCTTGGTACAGCCATGGGTAGTTTTTGTAAGTCTTATAAAAAGTTATGAAATGTTATGTGAATTTAATTCTCTTAATGTATAAAAATTATTTTTTTGTCAGCTTGCGCATTTATTAATTTTGAAAAATATAGTTTTTTACTGAATAAGATGGTTAACCTTCAGCAGCTTGTATTTCCTCAAGTGTGCGTGCTGTTGGGAGAGGATCTTTTGCTTCCAGAATGACCGGATATTCCTCACATTTTTCAGCATTTAACGGTGTATAATATTCCCATTTTTCAGGCACATCCACATCTGCGTAAATTGCCTCTACTGGACATTCCTCGACACAGGCATTGCAATCAATGCAGGTTTCCGGATGTATGTAAAGCATATCCGGACCCTCGTGAAATGCTTCCACCGGACATACTTCCACACAGTCAGTATATTTACATTTTTCGCAGTTTGCGGTTACAGTATAAGTCATTTAAAGTTCTCTCTTGAATTTCAGTCTAAAATTTTTTAATTCACTTAGGATTTTCTACAGCAAATAATAACCTTTAATACTCACTTATTAACCCTTTAAATTCAAGCTTTTTATAGTACAAGAAAAATTCTAACGAATTACTCATAACGCAGAGGGTCTACAGGATTGAGCCTTGATGCTTTTGTGGATGGATAAAGTGTAACCAGCATACAAATTACAAAAGATGCCAGTGTAGTTAGAGCGACATCAAACCAGTCAATAAGAACTGGGATTCTGTTTCCTCCGGGATAAACACCGGGCGGAATGTCAATAATTTCAAAGTTCATTAAAACCCAGCAGATAGCCAAACCCAGCAGTACTCCGCCGATTGTACCAAGTGACCCGATCACTAGTCCCTGAAAAAAAAAGATTTTCCTGATTCCTGAATCATTTGCACCAAGAGCCTTAAGGATTGCAATTTCTCTGGATTTCTCCAATACAAGCATGATAAGTGAACTGACAATATTGAACGCAGCCACAACAATTATCAGTGTGAGGATCAGAAAAAGACCGATTTTTTCAAGTTTCATTACCTGAAAGATACTTTTATTTTCGTCTGCCCAGTTGCCGACAATATATTCATCACTGAACTCAGCAAATTCATGAGCAATTTCAGGGGCATTTTCAGGATTGCTTATTCGCACACCCAAACCTGTAATATGCTCATTCATGCGATAAATTTTCTGCAGGAGCCGGTAATCGATAAAGGCAAGCACTTCATCATATCCGGAAATTCCGGATTCAAAAACTCCGATCACCTCCAGTTTTTTAATGCGTGGAACATCACCAATTGGAGTCATTCTCTGTTCTGAGGATACCAGTTTTACAGAATCACCCACGCTTGCTTCTAATTGCCTGGCCAGTTTTGCTCCCAGAATGATTCCGTCTTTGAGTTTTTTCCCCCGAGCTTCCCGGTGTGAGAGCCGCTTCAGAAGTTTTTCCGAAATCAGAGCCTGGTTTTTCTCGGTTGGTGTAAAACCGTAAACTTCTTCCCGCAGAAATGAAGATATATTTGTAACGCCTGGTTCCTGCTCAGGATCAATACCGCGGAGAAGTGCTCCTTTTGGCTGCTTTTTCCCTGTGAGCATTACCTGCTTATATATATATGGTGCAACTCCTTCTACTTTTGGATTATCCTCCAATCTTTCTTTCAGTCTGGAATAATCTTTCATGCCATCATCCCAGGCAAAAATTGTGATGTGAGGCAACGAACCGGTTACTGCATTTTGTAAATTTGTTCGGAAACCGTTCATGACCGAAGTAGAAACAATCAGGGCAATCACTCCCAGTGCCACACCTCCTATGGAAATCCAGGTGATGACTGAAATGGAACGATCCTGACGTGGCGAAAACAGGTAGCGCTTGCCAATGAAAGTTTCGTATCCCATCAGTTAATTTGCCAGTTTTTCACGCACAATTTTCGTTGCCGCTGCTAATGCACCGGGAAGCTTTTCCGGTGCTTTGATACCTGCTTGTGCCATATTTGACTTACCTCCGCCTCGTCCATCCGCAAGCTGTGCAACCTCATTCACCATATCACCAGCCTTAATTCCCCGCTTAATCAGGTCATCTGAAACAACACAAAGCAAGGTGCTTTTCTCGTCCATCGTTGCAGCCAGCCAGGCAATCCCTGAAGAAATTTGTTCCCGAACAGAATGACCTATATTCCGGAGAGTGTCTGCAGAATCTGCCTCAATTTCCTTTGCAAGCACGGACACCCCTTCAACTTTTTCAGCCTGCGCCACCAGTTCTGATACGCCTGCAAGGGCGGCCTTGCTCCTCAAGGATTGAACTTCTTTTTCCAGCAGTCTTTTTTCTTCTGCAAGCTTTTCTGCCATTTCCGGAATTTGTGCCTCAGGAACATTCAGCAGTTGGCGCAGTGCACGAGCAACTCTGCCCTGCTCCTGAGCCATCAATTCTGCCTGTTTTCCAGTTACAGCAACAACCCTCCTGATTCCGGCGGCAATTCCCTCTTCAGAAACTATACGGAACTGTCCAATCTGTCCTGTAGCTTTTACATGGCAGCCTCCGCAAAGTTCTTCTGAAAAATCAGAGATTTTTACTACTCTGACAACATCTCCGTATTTTTCACCAAACAATGCTATTATTCCGGAACTGATTGCCTCGTCAAAAGGTGTTTCATAAATGTCTGTGGTAATGTTCTGGCGGATGACCAAATTGACTATGTTCTCAATTTCTTCCAGCTGTGTGTCACTCACTTTTTCAAAATGTGTAAAGTCAAACCTTACGATTTCCGGATTGACCAGAGAACCCGCCTGAGTCACGTGTTCGCCTAATACCTGCCGCAGTGCTTCATGCATCAGGTGTGCGGCAGTATGATTGTTTGTTGTTGATAAGCGTGATTTTTCATCTACTGATGCAGTAATTATTGAATTATCAGGGACAATGTTTTTTAAGTTTTTATTTTCAACCTCACAGATATGAATAATTGAATCGCCCATTTTCTGAACATCTACCACCTTCCAGGTATTATCATTCTGCTGCAGAATGCCATGGTCACCAACCTGACCGCCTGATTCTGCATAAAATGGAGTTGTGTCCAAAATAAACTGCCATTGCCCGGATTCATTTTGTGAAAAGCGACGCAGTTTAGATTCTGTTATGAAAGTATCATAGCCCACAAATTTTGAATCCGGGCCTTCAGAAATTTCACTCCATTTGTCTGGAATTGTCTTAAACTTGCCAGCTTCGCGTGCCCGTTCCTGTTGCTCTTTCATCAATTTTTCAAAACCCTTTTCATCAACTTCAAATCCATGTTCCTTGCTCATCAGGCGGGTCAGATCAACAGGGAAACCATAAGTGTCATAAAGCTTAAAAGCATCTTCACCTGAAATCATCTTTGAAGATTTTGTTTCAGAGCTTGAAACCATTTTCTGAAAAATTTCCAATCCGCGGTCCAGGGTCGAACCGAAACTGGTCTCTTCTGCCTGAATAACGTTTTGCACATGTTTCTGCTGTTTATTGATTTCCGGGAAAGCATTACCCATTACTTCTGCCAGAGTGGGAACCAGTTTATAAATAAAGGGCTCATGCATGTTTAAAACTCTTCCGAATCTCGTAGCACGCCGCAACATTCTACGCAGCACATAGCCTCGACCTTCATTTGAAGGCAGCGCTCCGTCCGCAACGGCAAAACTCAGTGAACGCAAATGATCAGCAATAACTCGAAAAGCAACACTGGCATCGCCCCCTGAATCTGCCTGTCCAGTCACTTCACTGATTTTATCCATAATTGGTACAAAAAGATCTGTGCTGTAATTTGAATCAACTTCCTGAAGAACTCGGCAAATTCGCTCCAGTCCCATTCCAGTATCTACATGCTGAGCTGTAAGCTCTTCCAGATGTCCGTCCGCAAAACGCTGATATTGCATGAAAACCAGATTCCAAAGCTCTACAAACCGCCAGCATCCTTCAAGGTTGACTGCACACTCATGCTTGTCTGAGAGTGGGCATGTGCCCTGTCCCAGATCAATATGCAGCTCAGAACAAGGACCGCACGGACCTACTTCACCCATTTCCCAGAAGTTGTCATGTTTGTCGAAACGCAGAACCTGTTCTGAAGCAATATCTGTACAGGTCTTCCAGATGTTCTCAGCATCTTCATCAGCTTCAACACCATCTCCTCCAGCAAAAACCGTGGCCCACATTTTTTCTTTGGGCAGCCCCCATTCTTCAGTCATTAATTCCCATGCCCATTCTATGGCCTCTTTTTTAAAATAGTCCCCGAAAGACCAGTTGCCAAGCATCTCAAAAAATGTATGGTGGTAATTGTCATATCCCACATCCTCCAGATCATTGTGCTTGCCGCTGGCCCTTATGCATTTTTGCGAATTAACCGCACGGTTGTAATCCCGTATTCCAGTTCCTAAAAACACATCTTTAAACTGTGCCATTCCGGAATTTGAAAAAAGCAGAGTTGGGTCGTCATTTGGAACAACAGGGGCACTGCGGACAAAACGATGACCGCGTTTTTCAAAAAAAGAGATGAATTCCTGTCGTATTTGCTTTGAATTTTTCATGCAGTGATTATTAATAAAGCGGTATATGTATTCTATGAACAGATGCCCAGGGGCAGGAGGAGGGACTGGTCTTTTAAGCCAGCATTTACTGCCGAATTATGGCTATGGCATCCGGCAGTCTATTGTTCAAGAATCAACGGGCCATGAATTCCACAACAAGGTGATCTTCAACATCAATTGGAATTTCCTCTCGTTCAGGTACCTCCACAAGTGTACCGGAAAATTTTTTGCTGTCTCGCTGAATATAAGCTAATGTTTGCTCAAAGAAATTGAACCAATCCTTGTATCGGTCCACTTTTTGACTTTTCTC
>CAJXDX010000004.1 GCA_913052275.1 uncultured Pseudomonadota bacterium
TGTCATAAATTCTCTTAAACTTGATTCCGGGTACAGAATTTTTTTCAAATTGAATAACCGTATTCAGCAGTTCATGAATGTTAAATCTGGATGAATCCAGAGGCATCGGACCAGAGTGAAGCAGCAGCTGTTTCAGCAGGCGTTCCACACGGTCAAGTTCATTCAGCATCATGCTGATGGAACCATTTTTGATTTTTGTGTTTTGCAGGTCACGCTGCAGCAGCTGGAGCATACCCTTGATTCCGCTGAGCGGATTCTGTATTTCATGCGCCATTGCCCCTGCAAGCTCCCCAAGTGAGCTGGCTAACTTCTCCTCAAGTTCTCTTGCCTGGAATTCCTGATGGGCAGTACTTTCCAAAAGTGTTATTACTGCCTGATCAACCATTCCGGATTCATTTCTAACGGGGGCGATTACAATTTCTGCCCCGCGTTCCTGCAGGGGGGGTGTCTGCAGCACATATCCACCAAGCCGACAAACCTTGCCGGAATCTAGGACTTCCCTTATTTTTTGCTGAATCAGCAGGTCTGCATGAAACAAATCCGTGTTTTGCCTGCCAAGCAAGAGTTCCATGCCTCGCTGCCAATACTGGGAAGCAGAATCATTACAATAGACTATCACTCCTGTTTGGTCGACCGCCAGCACTGCCTGCTGCAAATGATCTGTCAAGTTGGCAATGTAGTCGCTGGAGAGCATCTGCTGCTGATTTTTTCGTCAAAAAACTTTCTTAATTCACGAGTATACAGCCTATTTTGAACGGCAATCAAGGACAAGTCATTTAGCTTAATGGAGAATTTGTATATTTGAATTGTACAGTTTGCTGTATTAAAATGCAGGGACTTTAACAGAAGCAAACTTCTTTATGTCACAAACAGATTATACAGGTCCGGTTTACATTCGAAGACAGTCAGAATTGTTCCAAACTGTTCTGGAAAATTCTTCAGGAAAAAACGGACCAGAGGAAATATTCCAGAGAAACAAAAACAGGCTTTTGATTGAAGCATCAGCTGGCACCGGAAAAACATTTACGCTGGTAGAGCTTGTTTTGGAATTGATGCTTACCAGGAACATACCTTTAAAAAGCATATTAATTGTTACATTCACTGATAAAGCCACTACTGAACTTAGGCTGAGGCTCCGTACAAAACTGAGGGAGATTTCAGACGCCTGCGAAAACAAACTTAGCGAATTCCAGAATGTTCCGGAAGGATCACATTGGGAAATAAATAAAGTCCAGAGAGATCAGGTCAAGGCAGCATTGCTGGATTTTGATTCTGTTCCGGTATACACAATACACGGCTTCTGTAAACGAATTCTGCAGGAATTTGCTTTTGAAAACCGTCAGCTTTTTGATCAGCAGCTGGCTGATAACAACCTGCTTTTTCCGGAGGTGTTTCGCCGTTATTTGCGTAAAGAACTGCTCTCAAACAACAATCCTGTCTCCAGGCTTTTTTCGCTTTATGTAAAACAGTCAGATGGTTATCTGCATAACCTGGAAAGTGAGATTAAGAACCTGCTTCCAAGAAGAGGAAAGTTTGTTCCAATGTTTCCCTCCTTTGAAGTTTTTCTAAGGGAATTTTCAGAACTCTGGAAAGTATTAGCTGAGAGGGACTTAAGACTGCACAAAGACGGTTCTGCTGGGCATCCAATAATTTCCGCATTCAATGCAACCGCACTGAATGGTACTTCGAAAAAAAATATAATGCTAAACCTTGAACTTCTGCTGCAAACACTTAGTGATTGGCACACTGTGGGGAGCATTGAGGATGTTTTTTATATCCTTTTGAGCATTGAACTTGACAAGGTTACCAGGCCAAAATGCAGACAAACATTGAGGGGCGGAGAAAAATGGTTAAGTCCGCAGGAATTCCCAAAAGCAGAACTTGACTGGATCAGCGCCGTCGCTGATTGTGAAAAACTGTTTCAGCGTCACAACCTCGTTGGTGAACCCGGGAAAATTTTAAGAGCGTGGGTTATACAAAAGGTACTTGGGAATGTACGCAGCGCACTGAGAAAGACAAAGATGGAACAGGGTATATTCGACTATGACGACCTGCTTCACCTGGTTGAGGAACAGGTTAATCCCAGGGAAAACAGTACGACACCTACAGCATTGACTAAGGTCGTTCGTGAAAAATATGCTTGTGCGGTTGTTGATGAGTTTCAGGATACCGATCACCGTCAATGGAATATTTTCCGCAAAATATTTTTGGAAAGCCCTGAACATAACCTGATTGTAATTGGTGATCCAAAACAGGCTATTTATTCTTTCCGTGGAGCAGACATTTTCACCTATATGCAGGCAAGGAGAATCTTTGCAGAAAATTACTCACAGGCGCCGGTTTCATTGACAAAAAACTTTCGCTCCTCAGAATTGCTTCTGTGCGGGCTTAATCATATATTCGGGAGCAGCTACTGGCTGCCTGAGGAGAAAGGGCTTGAATATATTAATGTCGGATGCGGCAAACCTGAACTGGAACTTAAAGACCTTACTAACAACCGAAGTGCTGTCCATCTGCTTGAGCTGCTGCCACAGTTTACAGTCTCTGGAAAAAAACTGGCAGACCAAAGCAGGCTGCAAAATCCTGGATTGTCTGAGGGAATGCTGAACGCATTATATTCCTTAAATGGTCAGAGATTTTACGGAAAGGATGCTTTATTAAAGTCTGCGGAATCAGCGTACGGAGCAGCAGTTTCAGCGTCTGATAAAAATGTGGTATTGGAGCTTTTTCTGGATGATCAGGCTGAACTTGCCACTTCAAGATTTGCTGATGCAATCGCGTTGGAAATAAAAAAG
The DNA here is from genome assembly GCA_913052275.1 of uncultured Pseudomonadota bacterium. GTDB lineage: Bacteria > SAR324 > SAR324 > SAR324 > NAC60-12 > Arctic96AD-7. Next base: position 2,796 of record CAJXDX010000004.1, read on the forward strand.
CTGCTTGCAAAAGGATCTCCTGAAAGAGAAAGGCCGGTCTGGAAAAATGAGGCAGGTGAAAATTATTTGCGCGAACAGGACATTTGTGTGCTGTTCCGCAAAGCAAGTGAAGGGGAAAAAATTGGCAAAGCACTTCGCGCATGCGGAATAAGCTTTGCGTTCTATAAGCAAAAGGGGTTATTTGCCGGACGCGAAGCACGCGATATTTATGACCTTCTGGAAGCAATAAACCATCCCAATGACCATTCACGTACAGCAAAAGTACGGTTGACAAGATTTTTTGGAATAAATATTCAGGACCTGGCTGAAAGATCGTTTGATGATTCCGACTTAACAAATCTTCTGCATGAATGGAAAGCGCTGGCAGAATCCAGGCAGTTCAGAAAAATGTTTGACCAGATTTTGCTGCGCACCAGGATGGTTGAGCGGGAATTATTTCTGTCTGGTGATGAGAGAAGCGTAACAAATTACACTCATTTATTTGAGGTACTGATAAGGCAAGTTTTGGAAAATCATCTTGATTTGCATGAATTGAGTTTAATGTTAAAGAGGTTCATTGATGGCCAGGAAGATCCGGGAGAAAATGAAAATTTGCTTCGGCTGGAAAGTGAGAGGAATGCTGTTCAATTGATGACAATACATGCCTCTAAAGGGCTCGAATTTCCTGTGGTATTTTTGTTTGGAGGGTTGACAGCAAATAAAAAGGACTCAATCCATTTTTACCATGATGAAGCAGAAAATCCTGTAATTGATTTTCTAAGCAGGGATGTGCCCGAAGAATTTCGCTGGCAGTTGGAAGCAGAAAAGCAGCGTCTGCTCTATGTTGCCATGACCAGGGCGTGTGCACGTCTATATTTGCCCTACGTGGGATTTATTGAAGGAAATGCTGGTAGGCCTGTCTGCAAAGTAAGTGGGGACTACGCAGTGATCAACGACAGATTAACAACGATTGATTCAGGAATGCCAGGGGTGCGGGGGATTTCTCCATTCAGTCGAAGTCTTTGCGGGCAGCCGGTTTCAGGCCTTGAGCAATTTTTCGAAGTTGAAGAACAGAAAAAGCTTACAGGATGGGAAATCCCAAAACTGTCGGAAACTCAGGGTTTACTGGATAAAGTTAAAAATGTGGAGGAATCCTTAGCTCAGTTGCGGCGCAAAAAAAGAGGCTTTGCTGTAAGTTCATTCAGCGGCATGAGCAGCAGGAAAGAAGAACAGCATGCAACAGAAACAGCTGGCGAAGCAGTAACAGTTCTGCCAGTGGAAATCAGGACAGAGAGTCAGCTGAATGAGCGCAGGGAAGATGATGAACATGTTCATCAGCAGAGTCCGGATACAGAAGATGAATCCAATTCTTATGCATGGGAATCAAACAAGGAAGAAACAAAAAATGACCTGCTGCCAGGCGGCACTCAAACCGGAAACATGATGCATGAACTGCTGGAGCATCTTGATTTTGAAACGATTCGCATCAGCACTTCACCGCAGAACTGGCTGGAACAGCCTCTTGTCCGGACACAGATTGACTCAATCCGGGAGCGTCATCAACGTTCTGCGGAAACTGTTCCGGTCATAGCTGAGATTATCTGGAGCACTATGCATACACCTGTCAGGCTGGGAATAGCTCAGGACTCTGAACAAGTTGAGCTTGCTTATTGTGAGCAAAATTTGCGTGAAGCCGATTTTTATTTTCCAATTCCCTCAAATGGTTCTTTAAAAAGCAAAGACTCAGAAGAACTGAAAAAAGAAGCTGAACTGATACTCGGGGAGTGGAATGTGGATAAGGGCTTTCTGCGGGGCTCAATTGATTTTGTATTTGAACACAAAGGCCGGATATATTTGATAGACTGGAAAAGCAATACGCTGGCAGACTATCATCCAAAAACATTGGAAAACGAGGTAATGAAGCGCTATATGCTCCAGCTGCAAATATACACGCTCGCCACTTCTTACTGGTTTAAACTTGATACTAAAGAAAAATTTGAAAACAGGTTTGGGGGAGTTCTCTATATTTTTTTGCGGGGCATGCCTCAGAAAGAAGGAGTGTTTTTCTTTCGCCCAGGCTGGAATGATCTGCTTGATTATGAAAAAAGACTCAGCCTGGAAATTTACTGAATGACAGGGGCAAAAACACCTGTCTGCATGACTGCAGTAATATCTCCAGTATTATCCTACTGTTATTGCTCAACAAGATCGCGTTTAAGGAGGTGCTTGATTTTTCTGTATGTTTCCAGGTCTTTTTGGGCCAGTTGCTGAGCAAACTCCATAGCACGGGGCAGCAATTTCTCCTGCAGATGGGACTCATCAACCAGACCCAGTTTTTGTGCCTCATCTCCTCCAACCCTTCTCCCGGTAAGTAGCAGTTCACGCACAGCCTGTTTGTTGGGCAGCAAATCTGCCATCAGATAAAGTTTTGGAGATGGAGGGATTTTCACATCAATTTCAGTAAATGCAAACCAGCCTCTGTCAGCCCGCATCAAACGGAAGTCCATTACTGAGGCCAGAAAAGCACCTCCAGCAATGCAGTGTCCTGTTATACAGGCAATAGTTGGAAGCGATAGCAAAGCCCATCGTCCAAAAACTTCTTCAACTTCCCTGAATGTTTCCCCAAATTCCTGTTCACTCTGCTCACTTATCCAGTCAAAATCCAGACCTACACACCATGATTTTGGATCGCTGCTGGTTACAACAACCGCAGAATTTTCCTTGACTGTTTCAAGTTCAGCCAATATCTCTCTGTGGGCAGACAGTGATGCTGTGTTAATTGCGTTTCCTGTTGAAGGATTATCAAGTGTAACAACAAATACGTCACCATTTTTTTCTAAATCAAGTTCAGGCATTTTTATAATTTAAATTAGAAATTCATGGATTAATTCATTATTATTTTATTGTTTTTTTATCTTTCAGGGGATCCTTTTTATTATATTTTTCATGAATAAATTCCTGATTTTTTGTGTAAGCACCAAAGCAGGAGATCTCTGCTGCAGGAAAAATGATGCATAAAAAGCAATTGTGAATAATTCCAATGAAGATCATTATTTCATATTGATTAAATTTATCAACAGAGGTTTGATAAGCAAATACAGATTAAAAATTCTTCAATATCGGTTGAGTATTATTTTGCTAAAACTGGCAGATAAATTCTATCATGAAATCAGATTACCGGATTTCCAGAAAAGACAAAAAAATCCATAGAGGCATCATGTGCCTAAGGTTTGATCCATCATTAATTTACATTTTAGTAATCAGCGTGTAATCAATGCTGTTGCAGCTCAGAATTGAAAATTTAGCCACTATCAAGGAAATTGATGTTGAATTCAATAAAGGATTTTCCATTCTTACCGGGGAAACAGGGGCAGGCAAATCTATCATGATTGACGCGATACTGCTTGCGCTTGGACATCGCGGTGATTCTGCAATGATTCGTTCAGGCCAGGAGCAGACTGTTGTGGAGGCAATATTTTCTTTAACGGAGGATTCAGAACAGAGTGGTCATTTGAATGTACGCTGGGAACTGGAAGAATCCGGTATTGCTGTTGATGATGAAATAATTATACGTTGTATTGTTTCCGAAAAGGGAAGACAAAAGCGTTTCATAAATGGGAATTCAGTCACTGCAGATTTTCTGAAAAAAGTTGGCAGGCAGCTGATCAATATACACGGTCAGCATGACAATCAGTCTTTGTTCCAAACTTCAACTCACCTTGATTTTCTTGACGGTTTCAGCAAGCTTCTTCCACTGCGAAAAAAAGTCGGGCATGCATATCGTTCTCTTCAGGAAGCCAGGAAAGAGCTGATTGAATTAGAGAAAAAATATGCTGAACGTGAGCTCCGCCTTGAAGAACTTAAGTCTGTTATTGAAGATTTGTCTGAGTTGAATTATCAGCCCTCTGAAGATAAGGAACTTCGCAGAGAAGAGAACAGGCTGACTCATTTTGAAAAACTTACCACACTTCTGGGGCAGGTCAGAAATCAATTGCATGAGATGGACGGATCAGTTCTGGAGCAGCTTGAAATCTCAAGAAAACTTTTATCAGAAGCTGAGCAGATTGATCCGGAATGTGCTGAAATGCATACAGGAATTGAGACAGCATTTTTTCAACTTGAAGACAGTTACAGGGAATTACTCAACTACTGCGAAAGGGTTGAAGCAGACCCCCAGCGTCTTAACTGGATCAATGAGAGGCTTAGCCGAATACAGCATTTTGTCCGCAAATTCAGTCTGCCTGACGCGGAAGGTCTGCAGACATTGCATGAAGATTCCTTGAAGGAATATGATTCAATGCAGCAGCTTGGTGATGATCAGCAGCAGATTGCCGAAAAGATTGCTTCATTAAGTAAACAACTTCAGAATCACGCAGAACAGCTGTCAAGGGAAAGGCATAAGCAGGCTAAGGATCTGGACCGTGCGGTTGTAGATGAATTGAGGCAGCTTGGAATGAATAAGGCAGTATTTGAAACTCGAATTGTTTCATCATCACTTGATGAAGACAATAATGCATGCACTGAAAAGGGCATAGACCAGGTAGAATTTTTGTTGTCTGTCAATCCCGGACAGGACCTGCGCAGCCTGGCTAAAGTCGCCTCAGGCGGTGAACTTTCCAGGATAATGCTGGCGCTTAAAACAGTACTTACCTCAATTGATTCAGTTGAAATTTTGATTTTTGATGAAGTTGATTCAGGAATCAGCGGAGGAATCGCAGAAATAGTGGGGAAAAAACTGTTCAAACTTGGAGAACGGCATCAGGCATTGTGTGTGACTCACCTTCCACAAATTGCCGCTTTCGCTGAACATCATTATCTGGTCAGTAAACAGATGCAGGATAATCAGACGTTTACAAAGATAAATCCTCTCAATACAGAGAGTGAACGTATTCATGCACTCGCAGATTTGCTTGGGGGTCAGCAGATTACAGAAAATACAATGGAACTGGCCAGTGAAATGCTGCACAGTTTTCAAAACAAACCTCTGATCACATAAAAAAATACTGACTGCCTGATTTTTGACTGCAAACCTCCCAAATACAGTTTGGCAAATCACTGCGATCAGTCTTTTTCAGATGAAAATTTTACAAAGAAGCTAGATTGATGTTGCTGCCTTTATAATTCTTTTTAATTTATTCTCATTTTAAAATTGTTTTCTCATGTTAAATTCCACAAAAAACTTGCATACACATTTTTCCTCCAATAGCTTGAAGAAAGAAACTTGTAAAATTGACATTATTTGAGGAGCAATAAAGGAAAAATAAATGGAAATGGAAAAAGAGGAAGAAAGTCAAGAGATGGACAATCTTGCCAGCAAGCTGCTGAAGTCTCGCACAGTGGTCATTTCACAGCAGGTTGATGCAAAATTAACTTCAAAAGTTTTGAGTCAATTGGTACTGCTTGAGCAGGAAGGCAACGACCAGCCGGTAACCGTATTCATCAATTCACCAGGCGGTGAAATATTTTCCGGATTCGCGATTTTTGATATGTTGAATTTCATTTCTTGTCCGGTAACAACTATTGTAACCGGATTTGCCGCCAGCATGGGCTCAATTTTAAGTCTGGCGGCGGACAAGGGTCGCAGATATGCAATGCCTCAGGCAAAAATCATGATTCACCAGCCGCTTTTAATGGGTTACCAGGGACGTGCAACCGAATGTGAAATTCAGGCACGTGAAATACTGAAGACGCGAGATCACCTGGTTAAGCTGTATGCTGAACAAACAGGAAAAAACCGTGAGGAAATAAAAAAAGCCCTTGACAGAGATAACTGGTTTACTGCTGAAGAAGCACTTGAGTATGGTTTAATTGACAAGGTGGTGCACACCAGGTCAGAAATATAAAAGGGAAGCTTGTTCAAAGCCGCTGCTTAAAACACTGTATATTATGGCAAAAAAAATCATCATTGTTGAATCACCTGCTAAAGCACGCACCATCAGCAAATTCCTGGACAAGGATTACACAATAATGGCCTCAATGGGTCATGTCAGGGATCTGCCGTCGAAAAAGCTTGGTTTTGATCCTGAAAACAGGTTCATGCCTCAGTATGAAATTTCCAAAGAAAAAAGAAAAGTTGTAGCAAATCTTAAAAAACAAATTGACAAGGACACTGAAGTCTTTCTGGCAACTGATGAAGACAGGGAAGGTGAGGCGATTTCATGGCATCTGCTAGAGGCACTGGGACTTGAAAGCAGTTCAGTGAAACGGATTGTGTTTCATGAAATTACTAAATCCGCGATCATCAATGCGCTGGAAAATCCAAGGGATGTGGATCAGCAGTTGGTTAACGCACAGCAGGCACGAAGAATTCTGGACCGCGCGGTAGGTTATAAGTTGTCGCCATTGCTTTGGAAAAAAATCAAACCAGGGCTTTCTGCAGGCAGAGTACAAAGTGTATCAGTATATATCCTGGTGGAGCGAGAAAGAGAAATCAGGAAATTTGTACCAGATGAATACTGGAAGATCAGAGCAGAATTTACAGATTTCTCCGCAGATTTGAAAAAAATTGGAGGCAAACCTGCCAAAGTCGGAAATGAAACAGAGGCTCTCGCAATAGAAGCAAGTGTAAAGCAGGGTAACTTTGTAGTCAGCGAAATTAAAGAACGTATGGCAAATCGGAATCCAGGCGCCCCTTTTACTACTTCAACAATTCAGCAGGAGGCTTCACTCAAGCTTGGTTTTTCTGTTAAGCGCACCATGGTGGTAGCCCAGCAGCTTTATGAGGGTAATTTTGATATTCCTGATTACAGTGAAGGCCTTATCACCTACATGCGAACGGACTCGGTTGCACTTGCGGAGCAGGCACTGCAACAGGCGCAGGAGGTTATAAACTCAGAATATGGACAGCAATATGGATTAAAGGAACCAAGAAAATACAAAAGCCGTGCTGTAAACGCCCAGGAAGCACATGAAGCAATCAGGCCGGTGGACTTCTCACAAAAGCCTGCTATGGTTCAGGCACATTTGAGTCCCGATCAGTTTCGACTGTACAGCCTGATTTGGAAGCGTGCACTTGCTTCACAGATGACTGCAGCGGAAATAGCACGCACGACAATAAATATTGAGGCTGGGCTGGAAAAAGAATATTTGTTTGAAGCACAAGGGCAGCGTGTTGTTTTTCCGGGATTCCTGCAGGTTTACGCCGAAACAAACGAAGAACAGTCAGATACTCTCAGCGAAAAAGATGTGATCCTGCCTAAAGTGGAACAGGGACAGATGCTTGCTCTTAAAGATCCGCAAAAACCTGTATCTCTGGAACAACTCTTTACCAAACCTCCTCCTCGGTACACAGAAGCATCCTTAGTAAAAAAACTGGAATCAGAAGGTATTGGACGTCCATCCACTTACGCACCAACAATTTCAACCATACAGGATCGCGGCTATGTGGAATTAACTGCTGAAAAGAAACTGAAACCGACTTCAATAGGTGAAGTTGTTACAGATTTCCTGACAGATCATTTTACAAAAATAGTAAATCTGGGATTCACTGCTGAGATTGAGCGTAACTTTGACCGTATTGCCAGGGGAGATGAAGACTGGGTAGAAATGATGACAGATTTTTATGAGCCTTTTCACCAGAACGTAGTTGAGAAAGATAAATCGGTTTCACGTGCTGAAGTTCTGAAACGCAGGGAACTTGGTACTGACCCTGAAAGCGGTAAACCAGTAAGTGTCAGCATTGGAAGATATGGACCTATGGTTCAAATAGGAACTCGTGAAGATGAAGAAAAACCTCGTTTTGCTTCCCTTCCCAGCAGTCTTAATTTGAATGATGTAACTCTGGAACAGGCACTGGAATGTTTTGCCCTCCCTCGTGTACTTGGGGAATACGAAAACGGGGAGGAGATTTCGGCCAATAACGGGCGTTATGGTCCATATGTAAAATTGGGTAAAGATTATTTCTCAATTCCGAAAGGCGAAGATCCAATGAACATTGAATTGTCACGGGCAGTGGAAATCATACGAGAAGGACTTGAGAGAAAAAATAAAAGAGTAATTCATGATTTTGGTGAGATACAGGTATTGAATGGCCGTTATGGTCCATACATTAAGTCCGGGAAAAACAATTATAAAATTCCAAAGGATGTGGAACCCGAAGGGCTTGATGAAGCTTCCTGCAAAAAAATTATTGAAGAAGCTCCTCCAAAAGGCAGTAGAGGAGGAAAAAACAAAGTCTCAAAAAATGTAACTGCCTGATGAATTCCTCAGAACTGATAGTTGAAACCAGACCGGTTGGACCGTTGCAATGCAACTGCACTATTTTAGGAGATCCGGAAAGCAGGAAAGCAATTATTGTCGATCCAGGTGGTGATGCTGATGTGCTGCTGCAGAGATTGGTTGAACTGGACCTGCAGGTTGAGAGAATCATTCATACACACGCCCATCTGGACCATTTTCTGGCATCCGGAAAAATGAAGGAAGCAACTGGAGCAAATCTGGCCCTGCATAAAGATGATTTTTTTCTATGGGATAAGCTGGAGGATCAATGCAGGATGTTTGGAATACCTTATGAGCCTGCTCCGCCCCCGGATCAATGGCTGGAGCATGAAGAGGAAATAGAAATTGAAAAGACTATGGGAAAAGCACTGCATACTCCGGGACACACACCTGGCTCGATGTGCTTCTTATTTGACAGTCAAAAACTGCTGATTGCTGGAGATACTCTCTTCCAGGGATCAATTGGACGTACAGATTTGTGGGGCGGGGATTACAGCAAAATCGAGCAGTCAATCCAGGGAAAACTTTATACACTGGATGAAGCAACGAATGTGATTACAGGCCATGGGGAGTCCACGACCATTGGCCGTGAAATGCGTTCTAATAATTTTGTTCGTGCATAAAGCGATGCTCCAGCGCAAGCAGTCGTGTCTTGCGATCCAGTCCTCCAGCGTAGCCAGTCAGGGAGCCGTTTTTTCCAATCACACGGTGGCAGGGAATAATGATGGAGATGGGATTACGTGAATTGGCCTGTCCAATCGCTCGTATTGCCCTGGGATTGCGTATAGACTCTGCCTGCTGCAGATAACTCCTTGTTTCACCGTATGGTATGCGGAGCAGTGATTCCCAGGCAGAGCGTTGAAAATCTGTTCCATGGGGTTTCAGTGCCAGATCAAATTTTTGCCTTCTGCCTTCAAAATACTCATCTAACTGTCCGCATGCATCTTTGAGCAAAGTATTAGAGTTTGGTATACTGTCTGATTGAAAATGTTCCGCTTCAGGACTTTGCTCAACAAAATCAGCTCTCGTCAGAAAACCCCCAGTTTCAGCCATTCTGATTAATCCAATAGGAGACTGGTAAAAACAATAATCTTCAATAGAGCGGTCGCTCATATTTTTTGCAAGTCAGTGAATTTTCTATATGTTAAATTTCTCAATCAGAAAATCGTCATATTCATCAGCTATGACCGCGATGCAGGCAATTATCCATTCAAGTTCTTCCTGGTCCAATCCCTCAACTGGCCTTACATAGCTTAGGATCAGGTGCTTGTTGCGTATGCCGAAACTTACGCCCTTGAGCTTTAATGTCCCGTTAAGTTTTAGTACATATTCATTGATTTCCGGGATTGGATTTGGATATTGAAAAAGGTTGGATGCAACAATAAGTTCCGCGTTTTGATCTAGGCTGGTGAGGAATATTTGTACTTTTACTGAACCACTGACAATCCACCATTCCTGATTACTGACAAAGGCTTTTTCCGCATCTTCATAATTATGCAGAAAATCTGTAATCATGGCGCTATACTTGTTCAAGTATCCTCCATATTACAAAGGTTGAATTGATGGCGGATGATGCTTATCCCTTGAAGAATCCCCAGTTCAAAATTGGTAGGATTATTTTTTTTCGGGAAGATAATTAAGCAATTGTGCCGCAAACCCGGCAAAGATAAAGGTCATCACTGCACCTGGAATAGTTGCAATGAAAAGAATCCAGGGGTAAAGAAAGAGATAAAAAACTTGCTCAGAAATCATTTCGGTTCCTTTTAATTATGTTTATTAATGCGGTTTTTAACCGTCTTCATTTCTTTGATTTGCAAATTCAGCTGCAGACTAATATTATTATTAACAAATCTTCGCAGGAATTTGTCAATATATTTTTATATTAATCTGGTTTTTACAACAATATTATTATTTATAAGTTAGCGGCGCAAATAAGTCAATTTTTCAGAAGATTTATGTATACTTGCTTATTCAGCATAACTTGGCAATGTTCAAGGTTTTTGGTCTGTATTCATAAATTTTTTTAACCTAACTTCTTTATTGAGCTGTAATTCATGGCAGAAAAACAAAATACTCAATTTTCTCCAGTTCAGGAAATATTTATTCCCAATATTAAAATCATCGGAGTCGGAGGAGCGGGAGGTAATGTTGTCACACAGATGGCTGAAGAAAATCTTGACCAGGTTGAAACCATCATTTGCAACACAGATATCAAAGCACTCAAGCGGAACAAATCCCACAAAAAGATAGAATTGGGTAGAAAACTGACTCGTGGAATGGGAGCTGGCGCACGTCCGGAAGTAGGTGAAGGAGCCGCGGAAGAAAGCATCTCGGAAATTAGTGAAGCAGTTGATGGTGCTAACATGGTTTTTATTGCGGCCGGTATGGGGGGTGGAACAGGAACAGGAGCTACTCCAACTATCGCCCGCATGGCTATGGAAAAGCAAATTCTTACTGTTGGCATTGTAACAATTCCTTTTTCCTTTGAAGGTACAAAAAGAAGGGATTCAGGATTGGCAGGAGTAGAACGTCTCAGAGAATTTACAGATACACTGCTTGTAATTCCAAATGACAAACTTCTTGACGCAAGTACACAGAATACGAGTTTTCTTGAGGCATTTCATATGGTTGATATGGTACTGATCAACGCCATCAGGGGCATTACACTCCTTCTCAGCGGAGTCGGGGATATCAATGTTGACTTTGCGGATGTGCAGACCATTATGAAGGGCATGGGAAAAGCTGTGATCGGTCGAGGTACGGCAAAAGGTAAGGACAGGGCAATCAATGCCGTAGAAGATGCCTTACATGGATCACTGATGGAAGATACTGACATCCGTGGTGCAAAAGGAATTCTGGTGCACGTTAACGGACCGAAAGACACCAGCGCCTATGAAATTCAGGAAGCAATGTCACTCATTGAAGACATGGCTGATGAAGATGTTGAATTAATCTGGGGAGCCACCTTTACTGAATCAGCAGGAGATGAGGTTGCCATGACCGTGATTGCAACCGGATTAGCCTGATTATAGATCACTGCAATTTTTTTAAAATTGAAATATCCGAATGATTCAAGATGAGCAGAACCCCGATCAAGATCTTTCGGACAGACAACGGACCCTGCCCATATCTCGAAAAAGGGAACTGGCAGAACATTTCTTTCCAGACCAGTAAATTACCACCGGATGGATACACGTCCCTGTTAAATCAGGGTTTTCGACGAAGTGGACTCACCATTTACCACCCTGTTTGTTCCAGTTGCCAGGAATGCATTCCAATACGTGTGGATGCACTTAATTTCATTAAAAACAAGGGGCAACGCCGTACATGGAGAAAAAACAATGATCTCCGTGTTGAACATCATGCGGCCGAATTTAAGCAGGAAGATTTTGCGCTTTACAGTCGTTATCAGCATGAGTGGCACAAAACAGAAGTCCCGGTTAAGGAGGACGAGTATCTTGATTTTTTGATAGACTCACCAGTACCCATGGAAATTCTGCGTTATTATCTGGGAGATAAGCTGATCGGTCTGGGATGGGTTGATCGTCTGCCGGAGCTTCTAAGTTCAGTTTATTTTGTTTTTGATCCGGATTATGTTTCAAGAAGACTGGGAGTTTTTTCTCTGCTTTATGAAATAGAGTATGCACGCAATCTTGATATTCGGTGGTTATACCTGGGATATTGGGTCAAAAGCTCTGCCAAGATGAAATACAAGTCAGATTATCAGCCTGCGGAATTGCTTCATGATTCCAAATGGATACCTTTCAATTCATACCTGCCGAAGGACTTATCAGTATCCACATCAGAAAATGAATAATACCAGCAAGGAATTTACGCACATCAGAAAGAATGATCTTCCCAGCATGGTTGATGTTTCAGACAAATCTGTTACTGAACGTAAAGCTGTGGCCATGGCACGTATTCATCTGGGACATGAACTTGCAGAAATGCTGAAAAAGTCCGGAAGCACAAAAAAAGGTCCCGTTCTGCAGACAGCAGTAATTGGGGGAATTCAGGGAGGAAAGCGTACATCTGAACTGATACCGATGTGTCACCCACTGCCACTCTCCTCGATGGATGTGGATATTGAATTGGAAGGGGAATATGCCTTAATAAAGGCAACAGCAAAAACCACTGCACGTACAGGAGTTGAGATGGAGGCACTCACAGCGGCTTCTGTTGCCGCTCTGACATTCTACGATATGTGCAAGTCAGTCACAAAAAGTATGAAAATTGAGTCTGTATGTCTGCTGGAAAAAACGGGCGGCAAATCCGGCGACTACCGGGGCAAGAATGAAGAGTTAAATAAATAACATTTACTTTGGATTAATTCTGGAAAGAAACAGGCTGTCCAAGGTTGTCAGAAAGCAAACTTGCCAGGCACTTGTAAAATTCTTCCTGTTCAGCCCTTGCGTACCAGATGTCCTGATCAGATAAAAATTGAAAATGCCATGCTCTTGAATTACCTGCAAGCCAGATTTCCTTAATCGCGCGCTGAGTGTTTATTACAACTTTTTTCCCGCTGCTTTCAAAGTTGAGCATCAGCTTGTCCGGAGTATGGTCGTAGTCGATATCATCTTCGTATTCGTCCAGTTTATCCTCCACTTTTTGAAACAATTCCTCGACTCTCTTTAAGTATTCTTTATTTTCCATCTTTTTATTGCAGGCAGTTTAATGATGAGAAAAAATGTAAAACGATATGTATCGTATTACCTGTGGTTTGATAGTCAATACAAAAACATTTTCTTTAAATTTGCGTTTTCAGCACTTTGTTTTCAAAATGAGTTGAATTTTTACCGTCGAGAATCAGCATTAACCAAAAATTAAAATGCAAATGAAAACTTTCCTCAAATTATTACTGATTTTTTGTTTTTTGACATTTGGCCCTGCTTCAGTAAGTGCACAAGCACTTGAAAACACTGATTCACGCTATCCTGAACGCAAGTACAGGCGGTTTCTTCTTCCAAACAAAATGAAAGTTATGCTGATTTCAGATAGAACTTTGCAGCGCGGGGCGGCTTCAATGACCGTCGCAGTAGGCTCAATGAGTGACCCTGAGAATCGCTATGGCATGGCACATTTTCTGGAGCACATGCTTTTTCTGGGAACAGAGAAATACCCTGAGGAGGGCAGCTACCAGAAGTTTGTCTCGATACATGACGGATTCAGCAATGCCTACACAGCAGATGACCGTACCAACTACCATTTTGAGATTGCTCCGGATTATTTAGAGGAAGGTCTGGACCGGTTTTCACAATTCTTCCTGGGGCCGTTGTTTAATCAGGAACTGATTGAAAGAGAACTGAAAGCTGTGAATTCAGAACACTCCAAAAATATTCCTAATGATTTCCGCAGAATCAGGCAGGTGAAACGCAAAGCTTTTGTGGAAAGTCATCCTGCCAGGAATTTTGCTACCGGTACACTCGAAACACTGACAGAAGTTACAAGGGAAGAATTGCTTGCTTTTTACAAAAGCCATTATTCAAGTAACCGCATGATGCTGGCCGTTGCAGGACCTCAGGACCTGGATACTCTGCAGGATTGGGTGGTACCGCGATTTGTTTCAGTAAAGAACCTTAACCTGAAACAAATAAGGTTTTCGTCAAAATACATGAATTCCGATACTCGCTTCCGTTTGATGCGTGTTAAGACTATCAAGGACACGCGGTCCCTGACATTGATGTTTGCTTTACCAAAGACACTGCATTATTACAAAAGCCAGCCGCTGGGTATGCTGGGTTTTCTGCTGGGGCATGAAGGCAAAGGCAGCTTGCTTTCGCTGCTGAAAAGAGAAAATCTTGCAACAGGGCTTTCTGCAGGAGGAGGAGAATCCAATAATTCATTTTCCAGTTTTGAAGTAAAAATTCAACTCACACCAAAAGGTCTCCGCAACTATAAGAAAATTATCCGAAATGTTTTCCAATATCTCAGCCTGCTTCGTAAATCCGGATTACCACACTATGTTTATGAAGAGGTGAAACGGATGTCGGAGCTTGACTACAGGTTTGCGGAAAAACCCGAAGGTACTTCTCTGGTCAATGTATTTTCAACGCTTATGATGTATTACCCTTTTCGAACAGTGGAAATTGCTCCATACATGATTACTGAGTTCAAACCGCGAATATTTGACAGCATGCTTTACAGTTTAACTCCAAATAATATGCTTGCTGTATTGGCTGCACGTGATGTAAAAACCAGTATGAAGGAAGAATTTTATGGAGTTGAATATGCGCTGACTTACACTGAGCCTGCATTAGTTAAGAAATGGCGTAATGCCAAAACTCGTACTGCCCTGAAACTTCCGGAATCAAACATTTTCCTTCCGGAAAGCCTTGATATTCTTTCTTACAAAGGCAGGATACAGTTGACTCATCAAACGCTGAAAGGACTGGAGAAGGAAGGGTTAAGCCCGGGATTGCTGAAAAGATTAGAATTTTTCAAAGGTAAATATTGGAGCTCTCTGGATGAAATTTTAAACTCTGTTGAGGCTACTTCTGGAACAGAAAATACAGATGAACTGCGTGAAGTATTACGAAAACATGTTCTTGGGAAACCACAGATATTACAGGATGATCAGTATGGAAAAATCTGGTTCCAGCAGGATTTTCGTTTTGAAACTCCAAAAGCGCATCTGACATTCCGGATAAACACACCTCAAGTTTATTCTTCACCGCGAAACGCTGTATTATCTCAGCTTTATACAGATGCCATCAGTGAAGGGCTGAATGAATTCGGTTATCCTGTCAGGCTGGCAGGTTTGGAATATGGTATCAATGTGGACAAAAAAGGAATAATTCTGACTTTCAGCGGATATTCAGACAGAATACTTGAACTGATAAAAAAAGTATCCGGCCGTTTAAAGGGAATAACCATCGATAAAAAAACCTTCAATACTCTCAAGGAAGTTCGAGCACGCCGTTACCAGAATTTTCATTTTCAGCAGCCATTTCAGCAGGCATTTTATTACAGGAGTCTGCTGCTGGAAGGGAGGAAATTTTCCATCATGGATTATGAAAAGGCGATTAAGAAAATAAGTCTGAATGATGTGAAGAAATTTGCAGACAAAATTTATGATCGAATTTATATTGAGGGGCTTGCTTACGGTAATCTGCGTCAGGAACCTGTAATGGAAGCCGCAAAAGTTTTAAGACAAAATCTTGCAGGAAAACCGCTGCCTGAAGCAGAACGTTTCCGCGAAAGTGTTATACAGGTTCCATCTGGTAAATCACACGCTTTCACTCGTAAAATGCAGGTTGATAATTCGGCACTGGTTATGGAAACTCAGATTGGACAGCTAAGTCCTGAACTTCAGGGGGCATTACTTGTGATAGACAACCTGATGCAGCCTCAGTTTTATAATGAACTCAGAACAAGTCAACAGCTGGGATACATCGTCAATTCAGGCATGACATTATTGGAGAAAACTTTGGGTTTAATATTTATGGTTCAATCCGGTGAATACGATGCCGAAATCCTGGAAAAAAGGATCGATGTTTTTCTTTTGAACTTTTTTGAATCATTAAAGGAACTTTCCGAAGAAGAATTTTCAAAAATTAAAAAATCAGTTCTGCATAGTAAATTGCAGAAAAGCACTTCTGTATCTGGTGAAGCCGAAAGGTTGTTTACTATCGCCTTTGAACGAAACGCTGAGTTTGATTTAAACAGTGAAAGCATTAAAGCAATCGAACAACTTAAGATGGAGGATATTCTGCAAGCTGTTGACAGCTATTTGCTGCCTTCAAGACAACGCAGACTGATTTTAAGAATGAGTGGAAAAAATCATCTCGAAGGAGTATCAGAGGGAGAACCGATTGTTTCTATTGCTGAATTCAAACAGCTTTATTCATGTCCGGAAAATTGTCTGCCTTAATTAAGGAACAAAACTGACTTTTAAAACAGGAATATTGAATTTAAAAGATAATATTCAGTTAATTAATTTCAAGGGGGGCAGGATATAATTCTTTTAGGTAAGCAAGCGTGCTGGAAGTTTGTTTTTTGTGGTATGAACTTTGCGAGTACTTTTTTGGAAGGAAATTATTGATTACAATAATAAAATATTTCTGGGAAATGAGTACTGAAAACCGGGTTCACCTGGAGGTGGACCAGCACAGGCGTATTGGGATCACAGATGTAATAAGTATGCTGAAAGGTCTACGCAGCGAAGCTGTTATCAAGATCGTTCAGGCATCTGAGGTGTCTGAAAACGCTCAGGAACCTGATATCAATAATAACAGCAGCCACAAGGCTCAGCATAACATTTCATCTCAGGACTCATTTAAAAAATCACCAGCAGTCAAAGGTAACACGGATTTACCCCAAATACGTGAATTGAACGAAATTGCTACACTGCTTAGAAGCATGGATATGCAGTAAAGGCAGCTTTCTTCCTAGATTATCCCTAATAATTTAAGCCGTTTCCTGTAGGAACTCACAGCACTTTCCGGAATTGTCAGACCTGCTTCACATGCTGTTAAGCACAGTTTTTTAGCAGATGCGAGTGGTTGTTCACGCAAAATTTCAAATAAAAAACTCAGACTCTCACTGTCAAGATGCCTGTGGGGAGGTTCTGCAAGTTCTTCAATTGCATCAATGCTGGTGTTATATGCCTGTGCAATTTCTCGCCAGTTATTGTCATTAAGCAGTTCCCTTATTTCCACCTGTTCCACAAGACTGATTTGATCAAGTCTTCTCGGTACGGTTACTCCACGTTGTTTGCACCATCGTCGTAATGTTTTTTCGGTTACACCTGCGTCGGAGCAGATATCTTCTATTGATTCTCCCACCCCAATTCTTCCCACCAGCACTTCACGTTCTGAATCAGTAAAACGGGAACTTTTTGCAGTCTTTTTTTGCTGGTTTTCTGTTACCAGTTCCCTGGCAACTGCCTTAACAGCAGAAATTTTCAAACCAAATTTTTCTGCTACTTCAGCAATTTTTTTACCCTTATCAAGTTCAATTGCGACCTGTATGTTTATTAATTCATGATTAATTTTTTGAGTTGATGTTGACATGAGAAACAGTCTCAAAAATAGAAAGTATTTATAATGTATAACTGCACCATTTAAATAAAATCTTTTTCTATACATGGTCAAGACCTTCTTGACAAGATGTCCTTCCTTTGCGATGCTGAGAACACGTTTTGTAGAAAAACAGTCCATGATAAAAGTATTTTCCTGATGCATAGTTATACTGATTAAAAAGTTCAATTTTTGAGCAATAAATTAATCTGTTTTATGGAGTAAGAGTTATGGAGGAAAGTTATAATTCAATAGTAGAATTTCGCATAATTCCGGAATGTCTTGAAAAAATAAGCGAGGACGGGAAGGTTTGGCTGGCAGTAGCAATTTCGAATATCCTTATTTCAGATAAGCAGCTTGCTCCAGAAGAGAAAGGCTACTTCAAAGACGCGGTAATGATGGTTGAAAATGAAGACTTGCAGAAACAATTGCTTGAAGCAATGAAAAATCGTGAAATTTTGGAAATGGGGGATTTGACCGATGACCGTGAGTTTGCCGGACATTTTTTCTTCTTCTTGGGGATGCTGATTGCAGCAGATGGCAAGATAAAAAATTCTGAAGTAAAAATGCTTTCAAAAATTTGCGGAAAGCTTGGGTTCCCTCCTGATTCTTCCAGGATGGTGTTGCGCTGGGTTACTGAATTGATCAAGCTCAACAATGATAGAAACAAGATAATTGAAGAACTTAAAGAATTAAAACCAGTATTTGTATAATTATTGTTAAGTAAATTCCAATTAATCATAAATATTCTGGTGAATTTTGAATGTCCCTTTTAATTTGCATACCCGACTCATTCCAGCCCCAATCATTAAGTTATGCCTTAAAATCACTTGATCCGGAGCTTCATATTGAGATTGGTCCGGAGAATGTGAAAAATCCGTCAGCAGTTGAATTTGCTGTAGTCTGGAAAAATCCTGAAGGGCACTTACTCAATTACCCAAATTTGAAAGCTATTTCATCTTACGGGCATGGAGTAGATAATTTATTATCTGACGGGAAACTACCGCATGGGATACCTATTGTGCGTTTAAAAGATGAAACAATGGCTAACTCGATGAGTGAGTATTTACTGGCTGTTGTACTTCTCCAGCGGAGGCAGCTCCTGGAGTACGCGAAGAATCCGGGATTCAGTGAATGGGGGACTTCTATATTTCATCCAGGGAACCAAATCGGAATTCTTGGTCTTGGTTATCTGGGGCAGGCATCTGCAAAAGTGTTTTTGAACATGGGTTTTAATGTTGCCGGATGGAGCAGAAGAATGAAGCAAATTGATGGAATAAGTTGTTTTTCAGGCAGCGAAGGTCTTACAAAGATGCTCACACAAACTGATTATCTGATCAATTTACTGCCGAATACTTCTGCCACTCAGGATTTGTTGAATTATCAAACCTTAAGTAAGCTCAAAAGAGGTGCATATGTAATTAATGTCGGTCGTGGACAAACACTTGTTGATGAAGACCTGATTGCCTTATTGGATAATGGGCATCTGTCCGGAGCCTGTCTGGATGTATTCCGGACTGAACCACTGCCTGCAGATCATCAATTTCGGAATCACAATAAAATACTTATCACGCCACACAATTCCAGCACTACTCCAGCTGAGTCTGCTGCTCCGCAAATCCTTGAAAATTATAGAAGAGCTATATCCGGGGAAAAACTGTTGCACCTGGTTGACATGAAACATGGCTATTGATCCATGAATCTTCACTTAATTTCTGCTAACTCTACAGTCTGTTTTTTGTTCTGTACATTCAGCAGTATCTGGTTGATTTCCTGTGGAATGCGGACGCCCCCTGTTTTTATTCCGGAAGAAAAAGCAAAACAAACAATTATGGATCTAAAAGTCCAGCAGCGTGATAATCGTGTCCGCTTATCTTGGAAAATAAACCAAACTGAAAGAATTAACAGACTGAAGAAGTTTGATGCGGAATTGGGAGAGGGAGATTATTTTCTTATTCATCAAAAGCTAATTCAGCTTGATTGCAGAGATTGTGAGCCAACGGAATTGCCTGATTTAAAAGTGATGATTCCCAGCGATTCACTGCTTCAGGATGGCAATCAAATATTTTATTATCTGCAATTTCCTGAAAACGTTTTAAATATCCATTCCTATCAGCTTAGTCACTTCGGACCTGATGATGAAATTTTTTCGCAGTCACAATCTGTAAGATTGAGAAGGAGCAATGTTTTTCCGAAGCTTCCTGTACCAGAACTGGAAATTGTTCAAATTGAAGATGAAAGTCAAATTGTAAGATTTCCTTTTGGCAAAGTTGTACAGCATAAAAAAATTGAGATTGTTGATGGACATAAAATTGAACAACTGAAGGAAATAGAAAAAAAAGAGAAATCTGAAGAACTTACTGTACAAATACAGCCTCAAACAGAATTTAGGTCATTTACGTTAAGAATTTCATGGCCTCGGCTTTTAAATCAAAGTATGAAGGGCCTTACAGGTAAGGGAGATTATTTTGAGGAACAGGAATTATACCGAAATCATCTTTACCGTACAATAAATAGAGAAAGGTGGCCGGAAACACCAATTAACAGTAAATCTGCCTCAGACAACTATTTCCTGGACATACTTAAAATGCAAATTACTCCTCTAAACCCGCCTCTTTCAGCAGATACTCATCCGGATATATTCCCCCCAAAAATCCCGTTTTATATTGATTTATCAGTCAAATATGTAGATACTTGGCATTATAAACTGCGGTTAGTTGATCGTTTCGGAAATGAAAGTGAAGCATCAGAAACTGTCAGCTTTGATTTGCCGAAAACCACAATTTTCGCAAAGAATTTTGGTAAAAAGATTTTGGTTCCTCACACTGATTGACCTGTGAGAAATATTTACTGTTTCTTAATTGTACTGTTAATTCTACTTACTGCCGGCTGTACTGAAAACGGTAAGAATGTACAGGAATTTCTGCTCACCAGCGAAAATGTGCACAGTTATATCGATCAGCAAAAGAAAATTGTTGATTCTGATCAGGAAAACGCATCAGCACATTATAATTTATCCAGATCGTACTATTTCATCAAAGAATACGAAAAAGCAGAACATCATGCTCGTAGAGCCACGCGATATGATCCGCTTAATGCGGGTTATTATGAGCTACTTGGAAGCTTGGCTTTTGTGCTTGAGCGCTATGGCGACGCCATCACGGAGTTAGCGACTTCGGTCAGAATTGCTCCCGAACGGGTTTCAGTTTATCTGAAACTAGCTGCAACATACGAAAAAATTGATGATGATGGTCGAGCTGTTTCATCCCTGGTTCAGGCACTGCAAATAGATAGGCATTATGTTGAAGCCCTGTACCATCTGGCTCGAATATATTTGCGACAGCGAGAATTTGAAGGTTCATTACGCACTCTTGAAACTCTACTGAAACTGGAGCCGCAAAATAAAGAAGCAATGCTGATGAGAATTCAGACATATTCTCTCCAGGGAAGCTATTACTACGCGCAAACCCTGGCAGAAGAAATGCTGAATCAATTTCCTGATTACGCTCCAGTCAGGCGTGAGTTACTCAGAATTAAATTTGCTCAGCAGCAATGGCCTGAGGCGCAAGCCATGCTGATTCAGCTCAAAGCTAAAAACACTCTCTCCCCAGAAGATCAGCTTATTGAAGCATATTTGCTTATACATCAGAAACAGGAAAATGAAGCCCGTCAGCGCTTTGAATCCATTCTTGAGAGGAATCCCAAAAATGTGGATGCGATCATGGGATTAGCAGTACAACTGCTGCGTAAAGGATTTTTGGATGATTCTCTCAGCTGGCTCAATCGTGGACTGGAAATCAACCCTCGTCTGGCTAAAGCGCATTATCTGCGTGCATCAATATTATTTCGACAAGGTGATTATTTGCAGGGAGACCTTGCTATCGCAAGGGCATTGGAATTAGATCCGGCCAATCCATCATTCCAGCTGTTGTTTTTACGCAGACAACTGATGCAGGGAGAGCTGGCAGTTGTTGAAAAACAATTAAAGAGAATTCAGGAAAAACATCCGCTGAATACAGAGGCTTTGCTGCTTCAGGCAGATTTGTATAAAAATCGAGGTAACACAGATGAATCTGAGAAATTACTTAGACAAGCAATTCTGGTTCAGGATTCACCCTCAATTCATTTTTCCCTGGCAAGGGTACTTTTTCAGCAAAGCAAGTATCGATCGGTTTTGGAAGTTACAACACCTTTAATGGATGTATTGTCAGGTAATTGGGAAGTGATTTATTTGCATGCATTGACGTTAAGTCGTTTGGAAAAATACGAAGAGGCGCTGCAGATAAGTCAGCCGTTTCTGAGTAGAAAAGAGAGTCAAGGTTATGCCCATCGGCTGGTTGGAGATTTACTGCGTTACAAAGGTAACGAGCAGGACGCACAAAAAGTTTATCGAGAGGGGCTTGAGCAGTTCCCGGGGCACCTGTTTCTGGTGGACGGATTAAGTGCATCATTAATGATTACTGAAAATTGGGTACAGTTACAGGAACTGCTGGAAACGACTTTGGAGCAAAGCCAGCGTCTTGAAGGAAATCTTCCAATACAGCTTATTTTTCTGGACAGATTGGCAGTCACGTATCAGCGTCTGCAGAAGACAGAAAAAAAACTTCAAATTTTAAGGGAATATCATCAAAATAATGATCCACTAACAGCTGCACAATTGAACTCATTGGAAGAGCAACTTTTGTTTCCTGTTTCATTGCCCTCTCTTGAAAAAGCACTTTCTCCAATATTGCTTCCTTAAGTTATAAGTAAAAAACCATAAAATTTTACCGAATGGACATAAACAAGAAAAAAAACAGAAAACAAATATCTACCTTTCATGCTGCTGAAGTAATGTCACACGATCTGTCTTTGCTTCGGGGGAAGAAATTTTCTGCTTTTTTTGATGACTCAGAAGTAAAGGGTTTATTATCAGCGGATGATATAGAAAAAGAGGTCCAGCAATTGAAGAGAATTGATGTTGATTCATATATTCAACGAGTTGTTAATCCCTCTGAATCAAAAAAGCGTCCCAGTGCCCCTGAAATAATACAGCAGTTGGGGAGTAAAATGATTGCTGAGGAAACAGATGGACCTTTATACACAGCTGAAATAGAAATTATGATTTCTGAGCAAACCCGCAGGCTGGGATTTATTGCTCAGAATCACAAAATACAAAACGGTGTCTGGTATCCAGCCCATCACCGTAAGGCTGCTGAGCAAATACGCTTTTTTGCATCTCACAGTATTCCTCTGGTGACATTCATGGATACACCTGGAGCAGCTGCAGATGCGGAAGCAAATCTGGAGAATCAGTCTCACAGTATTTCATTTTTGATCAGCGAGATGGCAAACCTGCAACTGCCTGTTATCGGGATTGTCTTCGGAGGTGGATACAGCGGCGGAGCAATTCCTCTGGCTACAGCCAATATACTTCTTTCTGTCAGAGAGGGAGTATTTAACACAATACATCCAAAAGGTTTAAGTAACATTGCCCGAAAATATGATCTTTCCTGGCAGGAGTCTGCAAAACACATCGGTGTTTCAGCATATGAACTCCAGTCTCAAGGATATTTTGACGGCATTATAGACTACTCATATGACCAGCCTCAAAAAGTAAAAAATATCAAGGATGCTATTGTGAGCGCAGTTGAAACCACAGAAAAAAATTCCTGCAAATTTTTGTATGAAAATGATTTCTTCTTCGATCATTATCGAGACAGTATTTACCACTATCTCAATCCTTCAAAACTTTTAATTGAAAGTAACCGTGTAACAGATCGTTCACCTACTGGGACATTAAATATATTTGGTGATGTTTACCGTTTTATGCGTTACCTGAAATTACGTCAGCGTATTGTAAGCCGCTCCATAGACAGTTATTCGCGATTGAGTGCCCGCAAAACTCCAGTCGGAAAATTAAAGGAACGCTTAAAAACAGAACGACAGGAAAAGTTTCAACAATGGTACAAATCCCCCTTGGAGGTTCGTTACCAGGAAAAACTGAACAAACGGTTTGAGCAGTTCGTTAGTTCAAGGGAGGATCGAGAAAAAGAACGTGGGAAATTTGTGGCATTTTTTATTGGCGATCCACGTGAGAATTACCAGAAATCCATAGATGATCTGACACTGGAAATTCTGCTACACCTTTATAACTACTGGATGGACAGTACATCAGAGAACCTGAAGGAACTAAATCAACAACTTGGCAAATCAACTCTCCATGATCATCCGCCGGCTAACCCTGATTTGCTGGATTTGCTGAGAACCACTGAGATATATCAAAGTTTTCAGAACAATTATCAGAACATTCTTCTTTTTGATTTACTTTACAATCAGGTAATTGAGGCGCTTCCGACAATAGCCAATGAACTGAAAGGGACAAATCAAATTTCACAGAAATCTGTGGAACAGCTCTTTGAGCAAACTGTAGAAGGAGCAATAAAGGAATTTGAAAAAAATGCAGTGCATCATGAAAGCAAAAACGTGAGATCACAGTTTTTCAAGTGGCTTGCCAGTTTTATTGAACGTAAGGACTGTGATGAAGTTTTGGGCACCATCAGTGAATGGAAAAAGGTTGTTTTTCCCAGAATGAGTCCACCACTTTTTGGGGTTGTGAGATATTATTTTTCCGGATTGCTGCCTTCATTATATGCTGCACAACAGAACAAGGGACGCTTTCAGGGAAAAATAACCCCGCGTAATATTGGTATAAAAGATTTTTGGAATCGTCTGGATCAATCATATAAAGATTTATTGATCCAGAATCTGTTGAGGGAGTACAAACGCAGTGTTATCTCTCCCAAAAAAATAATCGAGCATTTTTTCAAAGATTTTAAAGAACTTTACTCGGACAGGATTACTTCCAATCCTGTTAAGTTCCCTGGTTTTAGGGACGCTATTGAAGATGCATTAGAAAATGGGGTTGTCCCATGCGGCGTGATAACTGGTTTTGGAACTTTTACCGGTGAAGAAAATTCTGATTCTTCTAAAAGTAAAAAATCAAAATCAAAAAAACTCAAAGCAGACTATCGTGTAGGACTGGTTATAAGTAATGTTGAGTTTCAGGCCGGTTCTTTTGACATGGCAAGCTGTGAAAAAGTTTGCAGACTGCTGGGTGACTGTGCACGATTGAAATTGCCTGTTATCTTTTTTATTTCTTCAGCAGGCATGCAAACCAAAGAAGGCGGGGGCTCATTATTTTCCATGGCCGTCATAAATGAACGTATAACGCGTTTTGTGAAGGATTTGGA